>JAIUYB010000001.1 GCA_020216625.1 Desulfarculus sp. | reverse complement strand
CCTTCGACCGCCTCCATCACCGCAAGGTGGGCCTGCGCCGGGCCTTGGCCATCGCGGTCTGCGGCTTCTGCGCCGGCCTGCGGCTGGACCAAACCGGCCGGGTGCGCGAGGCCCGCCTGGCCTGGGGCAGCCTGGCCCCCACCGTGGTCCGGCCCCGGGCGGTGGAGCGAATGCTGGCGGGCCAGGCCCTGACCCCGGAGGTCCTGCGGGAGGCGGGCCGGGTATTGCAAGAGCACATCCGCCCCATCGACGATGTGCGGGCCAGCGCGGCCTATCGCCGCCAGGTGGCGGCCAACCTGCTGCAGGAGCTGGCGGAGTGACCCCGCCGGCCGCCTGGCGGGCCAAGCTCTGGGGAGTGGCGCTGGTCAACCTGGCCACCCTGGCCTGGGCCAGCAACGCGGTCTTGGGCCGTTTTTTGCGCGACGACATCGGCCCCCTGACCCTGGCCGCCCTGCGCTTTTTCCTGGCCACGGCCTTGCTATTGCCGTTGTTGCGCGGCCTGGCCCCGGCCGAGCGCCGCCTGGGCGCGGACCGCTGGTGGCTGGTGGGCATGGCTCTCTCGGGGGTGGTGGGCTTCAGCCCCCTGCTCTATTGGGGCCTGCACCACTCCTCGGCGGTCAACTCCTCGCTGATCCAGGGCTTTTCGCCGCTGATCACCGGCCTGCTGGCCGGCTGGCTCATCAGTGAGCCGGTCACGTCGCGCCAGATGGTGGGCGCGGCCCTGGGCCTGCTGGGGGTGGTGGGCCTGATCAGCCGAGGCTCGCTGGACTATCTCCTGGCCCTGACCTTCAACCCCGGCGACCTGCTCTTCCTGGCCTCGGCCATCAACTGGGCGGTCTACTCGGTCTGCGCCCGCCGGGTGATGCGCACCCGCTCGGCGGTGGCGGCCACGGTGGTCTCCAACCTCCTGGGCCTGCCGCTGTTGGTCCTGGGCGCGGCCATCGAATTGCCCCACGCCCCCCTGAACCTCACCCCGGCCACCACTCTGGCCATCGCCCACATCTGCCTGGTGCCCACCATCCTGGGCTATTGGTCCTGGAACCGGGCGGTGCAGACCTTGGGCGCGGGCGGGGCCATGGTCTTCTACAACACCCTGCCCCTCTACGGGGCCCTCCTGGCGGCCCTGGCCCTGGGCGAGACCCTGGGACCCAGCACCCTGGTCTTCGGTGGCCTGATCCTGGCCGGCGGAGTCTGGGGCACCACCGGCGGCGGAGGACGCTGACCTCCGCCCGGCTTGGCGCAACCGGCCGCCCTGTGTAAAATCTTGGGTGTCGCGCCGACTTGCCCGCTCCGGAACCGGGGGTCACCCCGTAAGCCCCAAGGTGCAGCCATGCCGCCGTCCCCGGAAGCCAGGCCCCGCATCCGCCGCATCGGCAACCTGGTCCACGTCTACGACTCGGTGCGGGAGATGGAGATCATCAACCGCGACCTGTTGGGCATGATCTCCAACTCCTACGACGGGGTCTGCATCGCCGACGGCGACAGCCGAATCCTCCTGGTCAACCAGGCCTTCGAGAAGGTCATGGGCCTGCCCCTGGACACCACCGTGGGCCGCCGGATCAAGGACCTGATCGCCGAGGGCGTCACCGACACCTCGGCCACCATCCACGTGCTGGAAAGCCGCCAGCAGGAGACGGTGCTGCTCAACACCCTGGCCGGCCGCCAGGTGCTCTCCACCGGGGTGCCGGTCTTCGGGCCGGACGGCAAGATCGTGCGGGTCTATTGCAACCTGCGCGACGTCACCGAGCTGGTGCGCCTGCGCGAGCAGTTCGGGGCCAGCCAACGTCTGGCCAGCAAGTATTTCCTGGAGCTGCAGGAGCTGAAGAAGCACCAGACCACCCGCAGCCAGATCATCACCCGCAACCAGACCATGCGTCAGGTGGTGGACCTAGCCTACCGCATGGCCCAGGTGGACAGCAGCCTGCTTATCCTGGGCGAGTCCGGGGTGGGCAAGGACCTGTTGGCCCAGATCGTTCACGAGTCCAGCCCCCGGCGGGACACCGGGGCCCTGGTCAAGGTCAACTGCGGGGCCATCCCCGAGTCCCTGTTGGAGTCCGAGCTTTTCGGCTACGAGAGCGGGGCCTTCACCGGGGCCCGGGCCCAGGGCAAGGTGGGCTACTGCGAGATCGCCGACAAGGGGACCCTTTTCCTGGACGAGATCGGCGAGCTGCCGTTGTCGTTGCAGGTCAAGTTGCTGGCGATGCTCCAGGACCGGCGCATCACCCGCTTGGGCGGCACCAAATCCCTGCCGGTGGACATCCGGGTGCTGGCCGCCACCAACCAGGACCTGGAGCGCATGGTGCGCGCCGGGCGCTTCCGGGAGGACCTCTACTACCGTCTCAACGTGGTGCCGATCCGGGTGCCGCCCCTGCGCCAGCGCCCCGAGGACATCCCCTTCCTGCTGATGCACTTTCTGGACGAATACAACCGCCGGCACCGGCTTCAGGTGCGTCTGGACGAGGAGGTCATCGAGGCCCTGACCGCCTATCCCTGGCCAGGCAACGTGCGTGAGCTGATGAATCTGGTGGAGCGCCTGTTGGTCACCGCCCAGGAGAGCCGGGTGGGCCTGGAGCACCTGCCGCGCAAGTATCGTCAGGCCCCCTCGGGGGCGACGATGGCCCCGGGCGAGGATCTGCCCCCCCTCAAGGAGGCGGTGGCGACCTTCGAGCTGGAATTGATCGAAACCGCCCTGGCCCGCTACGGCAGCCGGGAGCTGGCGGCCCACAAGCTGGGCATCAGCCTGTCCACCTTCAACCGGCGGTTGCGGGGGCTGGGTTCGGTCAATTTTGACACGCAGATTTGACTATCAATAAAAGCTTAATTTATTAAGCAAATCGCTGCCACTGGGCCTAACCAACCACCTTCCCGATCATTTTTGACCGAATCCCGTCCTTGCCCAGGCCGCTTGGCCCTCCCGCCCCAGGCGGCGGTCCTGGAGCTGAACGCCCCCTTGCGCCTGGCTAGCATGGCGATTTCACCGCTATTTTGTAGCGGTGAGGTATCCACTGACCGGCCGGCCGGTCGGAATGGGCCCTCCCCTCCCGGCTTGGCACCCCCCTTGCTTGGCCCTGGATCACCGTTTGCCCACCGGTTGCCTAGCGCGTTCCCGTCCCGGCCCTCGCTCCCGGCGAGAAGGGGAAGGCTCTCATGGTAATCGGAGATCTCCCCGCGCAGGCCGCGCGGCGCTACCCCGCGAAGACCGCCACCATCTTCCGGGGCCAAAAACAGACCTTCGGCCAATTCAGCCAGCGCGTCAACCGGCTGACCGGGGCCTTGGCCGGCCTGGGCCTCGATCCCGGCGACCACGTGGCGGTCCTGACCCGCAACTGTCCCCAGATGTTGGAGTTGATGTTCGCGATCTCGCGGGCGGGCATGGTCTTCGTGCCGATCAACTTCCGCCTGGCCCCGCCCGAGCTGAAGTTCGTGCTGGACGACGCCGAGGTCAAGGCCCTCTTCGTGGGCGACGACTTCCTGCCAGCCGTGCGCGAGATCAAGGATCAAATCGCCTGTCGCGAGCTGATCAACCTGAGCGACGGCTACGAGCCCCTGCTCCAATCAGGGGATCCCGACACCGCAGCCGCACCGGTCGCGCCCCAGGACCTCTTCGCCATCTTCTACACCAGCGGCACCACCGGCGGACCCAAGGGGGTGATGCTCAGCCACCACAATTTCCTGAGCGCGGCCCTCAACCACATCATCGCCTACCAGATGTCGCCCGCCGACGTGGTCTACCACTCCCAGCCCCTCTACCACACCATGCAGGCCTCCCTGGCGGTCTGCTGTTTCTATGTTTCCGCCACCAGC
The DNA here is from genome assembly GCA_020216625.1 of Desulfarculus sp. Lineage (GTDB taxonomy): Bacteria > Desulfobacterota > Desulfarculia > Desulfarculales > Desulfarculaceae > JACRDC01. The sequence continues at coordinate 15,330 of JAIUYB010000001.1, read as the reverse complement.
CTGATCGTGGAATTCTTCAAGCCCCACGAGTTCTGGCAGGACGTGGCCGAATACGGAGTCACCAGCATCACCCTGGTCTACACCATGCTGGTGGACGCCCTGGACGCCTTTGAATCGGCCGGCTACAGCAAGGGCAGCCTGCACAGCTTCACCGTGGGCGGCCAGTCGGTGCCGGTGGACGTGCTCAAGCGCACCCATCGCCTGCTGGGCCCCAACATGATCTTCCAGGTCTACGGCCTGACCGAGGCCGGCCCCCTGCTCACCTACCTGCCCCGCGAGGAGATGACGGTGGAGGGCGAGGCCTCGCGCCGCCTGGCCTCCATCGGCAAGGAACTCTTTTCCTGCCAGGTACGGGTTGTGGACGAGCTGGACCACGACGTGGAGCCGGGGCAGTTCGGCGAGATCATCGCCCAGGGGCCCAATGTGATGCTGGGCTACTGGAAGCGCCCCCAGGAGACCGCCGAGGCGCTCAAGGGCGGCTGGCTGCGCACCGGCGACGTGGCCACCCTGGACGGCGAGGGCTACCTCTACATCGTTGATCGCAAGAAGGACATCATCATCAGCGGCGGCGAGAACATCAGCCCCCGCGAGGTGGAGGAGGCCCTGTACCAGCACCACGCGGTGCAGGAGTGCTCGGTGATCGGGGTGGCCGACCCTCGCTGGGGCGAGTCGGTGCGCGCGGTGGTGGTGGTCAAGGCGGGGCGGCAGACCAGCGCCGGGGAGCTGATCGCCTTCTGCGCCCAGCGGTTGGCCAAATACAAGGTGCCCAAGAGCGTGGTCTTCTGCGAGGCCCTGCCCAAGGATCCTCTGGGCAAGATCCAGAAGCGCGTGCTGCGCGAGACCCACGGGAGGTAGGCCGCCATGCGCCGGGGAGCCAATCGCCGATCCTATGTCGTCACCGACAACGAGCGCGACCTGGCGGCCGGGCTCTGGAGCCCGCCCCGCCGGGTGCTGGGGATCCAGGCTTCGCCGCGGGGCGCGAAGGGCGCCACCGAGCGGTTGTATCGAGCCTTGGTCAAGGGCCTGGAACGGGCCGGCGCCGCGGTCGAGACGGTCCACCTGGGCGAGTTGAAGGCCGAGGCCTGTCGGGGCTGCTTCCGCTGCTGGCAGGACGAGGGTGACGACTGCCGCATCCATGACGACCTCACCGGCCTGCTGACCCGGATGCCGACCTATGACTTGATGGTCTGGGCCTCGCCGGTCTATGTCGACGCCCCTCCCGCCCAGCTCAAATGCCTCATCGATCGCATGATGGTGCTCAACCATCCCGCCATCGTCGACCAGGAGGGGGCCTGGCTGCACCCCTGCCGCCATCCCCGCCTGCCCAACCTGGTGCTCTTGGCGGTCTGCGGCTTCTGGGGGGTGGAGAACTTCACCTTTATCGAAACTTATGCGCGCGCCGCGGCCCGGCACCAGCACACCCCGTTGCTGGCGTCCCTGCTGCGCCCGGAGAGCCTGAGCATGATGAACCCCGCCTCCCGCCCGGCCCTGGCCAGGGTCATGGAGGCGTTGGAGCGGGCCGGGGTCGAGCTCGTGAACCAGGGCAAGGTGGGGCCGGAAACGGCCCAAGCAATCAGCCAGCCGCTGCTGTCCCGGGATGAGTACCTGGAACTGGCCGCCCGCTGGTGGCAACCCAAGGGAGGGAAAGCATGAAAAGGAGCCGTTTCTGCTTGGTGGCCGCGTTGGCGGCGGCGCTGGTGCTGGGTTTGGGCGCCATGGCCCTGGCGGGCGAGGTCAACTTCACCTTCGCCACCTTCATTCCGCCCAACGAGCCGGCCTCGGAAGTCGGCCTGTGGCTGGAGAAGGACCTGAACGAGAAGCCCGGCAGCCTGATCAAGGCCAAGTATTTCCACAGCCAGCAGATGGGCAACGAGATCGAGATCGTCAAAAAGGTGCGCATGGGCACCTTGAACGCCGCCCTCTGCCCCAGCACCTACGCCCCGGACCTCAACGCCAAGTTCGGCGTGGCCACCCTGGCCTACTGCATGAACTCCTATGAGAAATGGGAGGCCTTCCACAAGGAGAAGGCCCTGCGCGACGAGCTGTTCCTGAGCCTCCAGGGCATCGGCCTCAGGACCCTGGACTTCTGCTACTTCGGCGTCTACGGCCTGGCCACCACCAAGCCGGTCAACACCCTGGACGACCTCAAGGCCATGAAGATGCGCACCACCCAGGCCCGCTATCCCCTGGCCTTCTGGCACGCCCTGGGGGTGCGCCCGGTGCCCATGGCCTGGGGCGACGTCTTCCCGGCCCTGAAGCAGGGCGTCATCGAGGGCACCGACCAGACCGACAACGTGATGCGTCTGCGGTTGACCGACGTCTGCAAGTACTTCACCAAGACCGATCACATGGTGGGGCTGTTCTACCTGCTGGTCAATGACAAATGGTACCAGGGCCTGGACGCCAAGGCCCGCGAGCAGCTGGATCAAGCGGTGGCCGAGAACTTCGCCAAGGCCCGGGCCGCCAGCATGAAGCTGACCCAGGAGGCCCCGGACGAGCTCAAGGCCAAGGGCGTGACCGTCATCAACCTCCCCAAGGAGGAGATGGAAAAGTTCCGCCAGGCCCAGCGCGGGGTCTGGAAGGAGTTCGAGCCCGAGGTGGGCAAGGAGTGGCTGGACAAGATCACCGTCTTCTCGGCCCAGTTCTAGCGGTGGACGCTTACCGGCGGGGGTTCGCCCCCGCCGGGATCAACGATTCCCGGCCCGGACGGAGGATGTGATGGAGGCTTTGGACCGGTTCCTCAACCGTTTCGAGCGCGGGGTGATCGGAGCCTGTTTCACCGGTTGCCTGCTCTTGCTGATGGTCAGCGTGCTGACCCGCTACCTGTTCCGCTGGCCCATGTCCTTTGGCGACGAGCTGTCGACCTACCTGTTCCTTCTGATGACCTTCCTGGGGGCGGCGGCGGCGGTGCGCAACAACAGCGAGCTCAGGGTGGACGCCCTGGTGGAGGCCTTCCCCAAGCTCAAGCGCTGGGTCAACCTGTTCGTCCACCTCTGCCGGATGCTGGCGGCCGTGATTTTCATCGTCTATGGCATCCGCTTCGTGGTGGTGGAGTGGGAGTTCAAGGCGGTGACCCCCATCCTGGAGATACCCTTCACCATCATCAACGGCTTCCTGCCGTTGTTCGGGGTGATCCTGATCCTGCGAACCCTGCTGCGCATGCCCGCGGACTGGCGGAAGGAGTAGCCATGGAACCCCTGCTCATGCTCGGAATCCTGCTGGCCCTGCTGGTCCTGCGCCTGCCGATCTATCTGGGCCTGTTCCTCACCGGCGTGCTGGGGTTGGTCATCTACACCGACCTGGACCTGATCTTCGTGGCCCAGACCATGGTCAAGAAGCTGGACAACTTCTCCCTGCTCTGCATCCCCTTCTTCCTGCTGATGGGCTCGGTGATGGTGGGGGGCAAGTCGGCCGGCCTTTTGGTCAACTTCGCCCGGCGCCTGGTCTGCTTCATGCCCGGCGGCCTGGCGGTCACCTCGGTGATCAGCAGCGCCATGTTCGGGGCCATCTCCGGTTCGGCCATCTCCACCGTGGTCACCATCGGCGGGGTGGTGTTCCCCTTCATGGAGCAGCAGAAGTACCCCCGCGGCTTCACCGTGGGCCTGGTGACCAGCGCCGCCATCCTGGGCATGATCATCCCGCCCAGCATCATCATGATCATCTGCGCCCTCACCGCGGGCGAATCCGTGGTCAAGCTCTTCGCCGCCGGCTACCTGCCCGGCGTCGCCATCATGCTGGCCCTGTGCGCTTACGCCGCCGTCACCGCCGTCAGGGGCGGGTTCGGCCAGGCGGAAAAGGAGCGCTTCAGTTGGTCGGTGGCGGGTCGGGCGGGCCTGGAGGCGGCGGTGCCGATTTTCCTGATCCTGCTCCTTTTCGGCGGCATCTACACCGGCGCCTTCACCATCACCGAGGCCTCGGTGGTGGCCTGTTTCTTCTCCATCCTGGCCGAGGTCTTCTGGTTCCGCAGCATGTCGCCGCGCCAGCTCTGGGGCATGATCGTGGACTCGGGCATTCTCAGCGGAGCCCTGGTCATCACCGTCTCCGGCGCCGGGGTTCTGGCCGAGTTCATCACCATCCGCGGCATCCCCGAGCAGATACTCAACGCCGTGCTGAGCTACATCCCCAACGTGGTGGTCTTCTTTTTGTTCGTGAACATCCTGCTCCTGATCATCGGCACCTTCATGGACCCCATCGCCTCGGTGATGATCCTGGTGCCGATCCTGATGCCCATGGTCAAGCAGTTGGGGGTGGACCCCATTCACTTCCTGCTGGTGGTGACGGTGGGGTTGGGCATCGGCTACATCACCCCGCCCCTGGGCCTGCTGCTCTACGCGGCGGCGGCCATCACCAAGGAGAGCTTCATCTTCGTGGTGCGGGCCATCACCCCCACCCTGCTGATCTACATCGTGATGCTGTTCGTGTTGAGCTACGTGCCGATCATCAGCACCCTGATCCCCGACCTGCTCTTCCCGAACTGACCACCTTGAAAACACCCACGCGCCTCGGGGAATGGGACCGGCCCATCCCCGGAGGCCGCCCGACGCCCTCCAAATGGGGCGCAATCCGAGGGAAGTGGCGATGAATCTGGCGCACAACTTGGAGCAGGCGGCCCGGTTTTTCCCGGATCGCCCGGTGGTCCTGGAAGAAGACCGGCGGCTGAGCTACGCCGCCCTGGACGAGATGGCCGGCCGGGTCGCGGCCGGGCTCAAGGCCCTGGGCCTGGGCCCCGGAGACCGGGTGGCCCTGTGCGCCCCCAACTCCGGCCAGTGGCTGGGGTTCTATTTCGGGGCGCTGAAGCTGGGCGCGGCGGCGGTCTGCCTCTCGGCCCTGTTGAGCCCCCAGGAGCTGGAACTCCTGGTCTCCCACAGCCATCCCCGGGCCATCCTGGCCGCACCGGAGCGCCTGGCGCAACTCCAGGCCCTCAAGCCCGTCACTGGCCTGGAGACCATCATCTGTCCCGGCGGAGACCTGGATCTCCCTCGTCTTTTGGAGCTGGGCCAAGCCCCCCTGGCGGCGGTGGAGCGCCAGCGCGATGACCTGGCGGCGGTGCTTTACACCGGCGGCACCACCGGCCTGCCCAAAGGCGTGATGCTGACCCACGAGAACATCCAGAGCGCGGTGCAGACCGTGGCCCGCATGGAGCGCTCCACCGAGGACGACGTGGCCCTGTGCTTCCTGCCCTTCAACCACGTCTTCGGCCAGGTCCACATCATGAACGCCACCATCTTCTCCGCCGGCGGTCTGGCGCTGATGCCCGGCTTCGATCTGGATCAAGCCCTGGAGGCCATCGCCCGCCAAGGGGTGACCAAGCTCTACGCGGTGCCCACCATCTACGTCCGCCTGCTACAGGTGCCCGATCTCAAGCGCCGCCTGGGCAAGGTGCGCTATTGCTTCTCCGCCGCGGCCAGCATGGCCCGCGAGCTGGTGGACCGCTGGCGGCAGAGCACCGATCTGACCATCCACGAGGCCTACGGCATGACCGAGACCGCCAGCATGGTCACCTACAATCACTACTATCGTCACAAGCCCGGTTCGGTGGGTACCGCCGCGGGCAGCGCCGAGGTTGCCATCCTCGATCCCCAGGGACGCCCGGTCCCGGCCGGTGAGGAGGGTGAGATCTGCGTCCGGGGACGCAACGTCATGTCCGGCTATCTGGACAACCCCCAGGCCACCCGCGACGCCTTTTTCGGCTCCTGGCTGCGCTCGGGCGACATCGGCTTTCTGGACGACGAGGGCTACCTGTTCATCGTCGATAGGCTCAAGGACCTGATCATCACCGGCGGCGAGAACGTCTATCCCCGCGAGGTGGAGGAGGTGCTCCACGCCCATCCCGGAGTGGCCGAGTGCGCGGTCATTGGCCGGCCCGATCCGGAGTACGGCGAGCGGGTCACCGCCTACTTGGTGCCCAAGTCCGAGCCCGGCCCCAGCCCCGAGGAGCTCAAGGCCTTTTGCAAGGCGCGGCTTTCGCCCTTCAAGGTGCCCAAGGAGTTCGTCCTCATGGACCGCCTGCCCACCAGCCCCGCCGGCAAGATCCTCAAGCGTGAGCTGCGCCGCATGGTCACGGGATAGAGGGCGGGCCGGCCTGGGCCGTGGTGGCGGGGCCGTTGGCATCAACTGGCAGGAGCGGATATTTCATCCCACCGCGCCATGGTCTGATGGGCTAGCTTCGCCCATCCGCACCAAAACTGGGCGGGGATGAGCAGCCGGAACGCGCTGGCCTCAGAGGCCCGCCTTTTCGGCCAGAAATCGCCCCAGGGCCTGAGCCTGGGAAAAGATGAAGAAGTGGTTCCCCGGCCAGACTCGCACCTCCAGGGGCCTGGTGGTCTCCACCTGCCAGACCCGGGCCCGCTCCAGGGCGACATCGTCGTCCTGACCCAGCAGCACGCTGATGCCCAGGTCCAGGGGCGGCTCGGGTTGGTAGGCAAAGGTCTCCAGAGCCTGGAAATCGGCCCGCAGGATGGGCTCGAAAAACCTGAAAAACTCGTCGTCGTCCAGGATCTCCGGCGGAGAGCCCCCCAGCGCCCTGATCTCCTGGCGGAACTCCTCGCGCGGCAACCGGTGACGCTGCTTCTTGCCGCCATAAATGGACGGCCCTTCCACTCCCGAGACCACCAGGTGCTCCGGCGGCCGCAGACCCAGGGCCCGCAGCCGCCGGGCCAGAAGCAGGGCGGTCAGCCCGCCCATGCTGTGGCCGAAGAGCAACCAGGGGCCATTCAGCTCCGGGGCCAGCTCCCGGGCCAGGTCGTCGGCCATGTCCGCCAGGTTGGTCAGGTGTGGCAAGGAGATGCGCATGCCGCGTCCGGGAAGCTCCGGGGTCAGGGCCCGCAACCCGGCCGGCAGGGCCTCCACCAGAAGGCGATAGGAGTAGGAATGTCCGCCGGCGAAGGGCAGCAAGACGACGTTGAGCGGCAAGGCGCGGCTCTCCCCTGATGGCTTGGGCTGGTGGCGGCCGATTCGGGCCGAGCCATGATGGCATAGTCCCCCCCCGCGCGCAACCCGCCAGATACAAGCTTGACGCTTTACCTCTGGCCCGATTTCTTGCTACTTTAGTTTAAGCTTCTCGCCTTAAAAACCTGCCGGCGCACAATCCGGCCCTGTCGAACAGCAAGACCCTGGTGGCCCCGCTCGCCCACCATCTTTGGCGGCCAACGGTGTCTTGTTTTGTTTGAGAAATAGTGGACGTATGGCCAAGTCCAACCCATTGATCCAAGGCCGGACGCGTCCCGCCTTCCATCGCCTGAGCCCGGTCAACATCAACGGCGCGCCCGGTCAACGCCTGATGATCGTCCTGCGCACCCAGGGCTGCGAGTACGCCGCCAAGAACGACGGCGGCTGCACGGTCTGCGGCTTCGCCAACCACGCCGCGCCAGGCATTGGCGGCCAGGGCATCCTGGACCAGCTGGCCTGGGCCCTGGAGGAGCTGCCCCTGACGGGCGTGGACGAAATCGACCTGTTGACCCTGGGCTCGTTTCTCAACGAGAACGAGATCGCCGCCCCGGTCCGGGCCGAGCTCTTGGGCATGATCGCCGGCCTTGGCGGCGTGCGCCGGGTCTCCTTCGAATCGCGCTCGGAGTACGTCACCGACGCCAAGCTCCTGCAAAGCCGGCGCATCCTGGGAGAGCGGACGGTGGAGTTCGGCATCGGCCTGGAGAGCGCCGACGATCATGTGCGCAACCGGATCATCCGCAAGGGCCTATCGCGCGACGCCTTCGAGCGGGTGGTGGCCACCCTGGCCCGGACCGGCCTGGATCTCTTGGTCTACCTGTTGATCAAGCCACCCCACCTGGACGAGGCCCGGGCCATCGCCGACGCGGTGGCCAGCGTGGAATACGTGGCCGCGGTGGCGGCCCGCCACGGCGTGCGGGCGCGCATGGCCCTGGAGCCGGTCTTCGTGGCCCCCAACACCTACCTGGAGCGGGTCTTCCTGCGGGGCGACTATCGCCTGGTCAACCTCTGGAGCGTGGTGGAGGTGATCCTGCGCACCCACCAGATGGGCAACATCTTCGTGGGACTCAGCGACGAGGACCTATCGCGCAACCGCACCACCGGCAGTTGCCCTCTTTGCCAGGAGCGCCTGGTGTCCGAGATCGAGCGCTTCAACCACACCCTGGACGTCGACCGCCTGCGGGAGCTGGACTGCCCCTGCCGCGCGACCTACCTGGAGGACCGGGAGAGCGGCCGGATATGAAGATCCTGCGCTACCACATGGAGGACTGGCTCAACGACTCCTTCCAGGTGGACTACAACCTCTCGGCCAGCGGCTGCCAGGACTACACCCTGGCCGAACTCCTGGAACTCTGCCAGGCCGACTTGGCCGACCTGGGCGGGCTTTTCCTGGGCGACAACGACACCCGAGGCTCCCTGGCCCTGCGCCAGGAGATCTGCCGCTCCTACGATAGTCTGGACCTCGACCGCCTGATGGTGGCCAACGGCAGCTCCGAGGCCCTGTTCTGCTTCTTCAACGAGCTCTTGGAACCCGGCGACGAGGTGGTGATCCACTTTCCGGCCTTCCAGTGCCTCTATCAGATTCCCCTGTCCATCGGCTGCCAGGTCAAGTTCCTGGATCTCTTGGACTGCCCCGGCTGGCGGCTGGACCTGGACCGCCTGGCGGAGCTGGTCACCCCCCGCACCAAACTGATCATCATCAACAACCCCCACAACCCCCTGGGCTGGACCCTGACCCGCGACGAGCTGGCCCAGATCGGCCGGATCGCCGCCGCCAACCAGGCCCACCTGCTCTTCGACGAGCACTACCGCTATCTACCGCTGACCCCGGGCGCGGACCTCATCCCCTCGGGCTACGACGTCTGCCGCCCCCTCCACCCCGACACCCACGCCAGCGGCTCCATGATCAAATGCCTGGGCATCGTGGGCATCCGCATCGGCTGGCTGATGACCGAGCCCGGGCTGCTGGCCCGCTGCCGGGATTACAAGGACTACCTGACCCACACCATCCCCTCCCTCACCGACCACCTGGCCCGCGTCGCCCTGGCCAGCCGCGAGACCATCGTCCGACGCAAGAAACAGGACATCCTGCCCAACCTGGCCGCCCTCAACGCCTTCATGGCCGACCACGCCGAGGTGTTCCAATACCAGCCGCCCAGCGGCGGTGTGGTCTGCTTTCCCAGGATGCGCCAGGTCGCCGACTCCCGCCGTTTCTGCGAGATCATGCTGCGCGACCACCAGGTCTCGCTGCTGCCCGGCTTCGCCTTCGAGACCCCGCCCCACCTGCGCCTGAATTTCGGCATCGACCACGCCCGTTTCACCGAGGCCCTGGGCCGGATGGACCAGTGCCTGGCCCAGGCGGCGGCCGGCCGCATCCGCTTGGAGGGCTGAGATGGCGCGCGCGGTGGCCATTCTGGGTCTGGGGCGCATTGGCCAGATGCTGGCCAAGAACCTGCTGACCCATCCCACGGTGGAGGAGTTGCGTCTGTGGTCCCGCTCCGAGCGCCCGGGCTTCTGGGAGGAGCTCAGGCAGGCCAACCGCCATCGTCAGGCCATCGTCCGCATGTCCTCGCCGGCCGAGCTGGGCGCGGCCAGCCATGTATTCCTCTGCTTCTCCCAGGATTACTCTGCCCTGGTGCACCAAAAAGAGGTGGCCGACGAGTGGGCCATCGAGCTGGACGGCAACCTGGCCATCCTGCGGCCAATGCTGCCCGGGTGGTCGCGGGTCCAGGACCGCGTCTTCATCGTCTACACCAACCCGGTGGACGTGCTGGCCACGCTGCTGGTCCGGGCCCTGCCCCCCGGCAACCAGGTCCATGGCTTCGGCTCCAGCCTGGACACCCTGCGCCTGCGCTGCCTGGTGGACCCCCGGGGCCTGATGTTGGGCGAGCACGGCCCGGCCATGGTCCCGGTGGGTCTGGGCGGAGACCGGGCGGCCCTGGAGGCGGCCCGGGCCGCGGTGGTGGCCTCGGTGCGCCGGGTGACCATCCAACAGGGCTACACCCTCTTGGCCCCGGAACTGGCCACCCGCGAGCTGCTGGACGCCTTGTGCGCTGATTCCCCGGCCCAACTCCCCCTTTCATCCTATGATGAGAACCTGGGCCTTTGCCTGGGCTCGCCGTGCCAGGTCGCGGCCTGGCAAATCCAGCCGCGCCCGGTGGAGCTGAACCTGGTGGAGGCCCAGATGTGGCGGGAGAGCGCGGCCAAGATTCGCGCCGGATTGGAGCTGACCCAAGCATGAGCGGCATCTTCGAGATGATGCGGCAATACGACTGCGAGGAGCTGCACTTCCGCTACGACCGCGCCACCGGCCTGCGCGCCATCGTGGCCATTCACGACACCCGCCTGGGCCAGACCACCAGCGGCGGCGCGCGCCTGGTGGACTACCCCGACGAGCAGGCCGCCCTGACCGACGCCCTGCGCCTGGCCCAGGCCATGACCCACAAGTGCGCGGCCATCGGGGCCAGCCTGGGCGGAGCCAAGGCCGTGCTCTGGAACCGCCCCGACCAGAAGACCCCGGCGCTGTTGGAGGCCTTCGGCCGCTTCGTCCTGCACCTGGGCGGCCGCTTCCGCACCGCGGTGGACTTTGGCCTGAGCCATGCGGACGGCCGGATCATCAAGGCGGTCTGCCCCTATGTGGAGGGCGAGTCCGAGGCGGCGGCCGGTTTTGACCACGAGGCCGACACCACCGCCCTGGGTCTGATCACGGCCATGGAGCTGGCCGCGGGCGCCCGCCTGGGCCGGCAGGGCCTAGCCGGCCTGACGGTGGCGGTGCAGGGGGTGGGCTACGTGGGCGGCTTTTTGGTGGAGCGCCTGTTGGCGTCCGGGGCCCGGGTCCTGGCGGCGGAGGTGGACCCGGCGGTCATCGCCCGCCTCACGCGCGAGCGGCCGGAGGTGACCCTGATCCCAGCGGAGGAGATCCTGGCCGCGCCCTGCGACATCCTGGCTCCCTGCGCCCTGGGCGGGGTGCTCAACCCGGCCACCATCGCCAAGCTGAACTGCGCCATCATCTGCGGCGCGGCCAACAACCAGCTCCTGGAGCCCGTCCGCGACGCGGACCTGATCCAGGCGCGCGGCATCCTCTACCTGCCGGACTTCATCGTCAACGCCGGGGGCATCATCCAGGCCTGCGTGGAGCTGGAGCAGGGCACGCGGGAGCAGGCCCAGGAGCGCGCCCGCGCCATCATCGGCCGCAACGTGGCCCACATCCTGGAACGCCACGCGGCCGACGGAACTTCCACCCTGGCCGCCGCCCACGCGCTGGCGGCCCGGGTCCTGGAGGCCTGAACCATGCCCCCCAGCATTTCTCGCGACCTCTTCCGGCCCCTGACCACCCGCCGCCTGCGCCTGCGCGCCCTGTCCGAATCCGACGCCGACTTCATCCTGGCCCACTTCAGCGACCCCGAGGTCTGTCATTATCTCAAGGACGCCGAGCCCCTGAGCCACCGCCAAGAGGCCCTGGGCCTGATCGCCCATTTCGCCGACCCGGACCGGGTCCGGGCCTGCCGCTGGGGAGTATGCCTGGCTGAAACCGGTCAGATCATCGGCACCCTGGGTTTCCTGCACTGGGACGCCCACAATCGCTCGGCCGAGATCGGCTTCGACCTGGCCTACCGCTGGTGGGGCCAGGGCCTGATGAGCGAGGCCCTGACCGCGGTGATCGACGCGGCCCACGCCGGGCTGGAGCTTAACCGCATCTGGGCCGTGGTCCACACCGGCAATCAGCGCTCGCTCAAGACCTTGCACCGCCTGGGTTTCGTCACCGAGGGCGTGGCCCGGGAGCTGTTCCGTTTCCGGGGCCAATTTCACGACCACTACTGTCTGTCGCTCCTGCCCCGGGATTGGTGCGGCGCGGCCGACCGGGAACGGAGCTAGGGCCATGACCGCCGCACCGGAGCCCAAGCGCGTCCTGCTGGTGCTGCCGCCCTTCTGGCCGCCCCAGATTCCGCCGGTGGGCATCGTGGCCCTTAAAAGCCACCTGGAGCCGCTGGGCCATCGAGTGCGGGTGGCCGACGCCAACGTGGAGGATCGCTTCCGCGACATCTACACCCGCTACTTCGCCCTGATTCAGAGCTTCGTGCCTCTGGAGCGTCAGGGCAATCTCTACGGCGTGGGCACCGACGTGCTCAAGAACCACTTCATGGCCCATATCAACCACCAAGACCCGGCCGCCTATCGCGAGCTGCTCGGCATCATCGTGGCCCAGACCTACTACACCCAGCCCGGCCCGGCCCAGATCGAGGCCCTGATCGATCTGGCCACGGAGTATTTCCGGCGCTGGGACGCCTACGTGCTGGAGTTGATCGACCAGACCCGGCCCCAGGTCTTCGGGGTCTCGGTCTTTTCCGGCACCGCGCCCTCGGCCTTGCGCGCCTTCCGCCTGGCCCGGCGGGAACGCCCGGGGATGCTAAACGTGATGGGCGGCGGCATCTTCGCCGATCACCTGGCCGCCGACTCGCCCAACCTGGAGGTCTTCCTGGAGCGCACCCGGGACTGCATCGACCAGCTCATCATCGGCGAGGGCGAAATTTTATTCGCCAAGCTCCTGGCCGGCGAGCTGGACCCGACCCAACGAGTCTACGACGCCTCCGACATCGACGGTCAACTGCTGGACCTGGGCCAGGCCAGGCTCCTGGATTTTTCGGAGATCGACCTGACCCACTACCCCTATTCCTCGGGCTACACCTCGCGTAGTTGTCCCTTCCAGTGCGCCTTCTGCTCGGAGACGGTGCTCTGGGGCCGCTACCGGCGCAAGTCCCCGGCCCAGGCGGCGCAAGAATTCCAGCGCCTCTACCAGCGCGACGGCAAGCAGCTCTTCTCCTTCAGCGACTCCTTGATGAACCCCATCGTGGACCAGCTCTCGCATGAGCTGCTCGCCGCGTCCAGGGCGGTCTACTGGGACGCCTGCCTGCGGGCCGACCCCGAGGCCGCCGACCCGGACAAGGCCCTCCTCTGGCGGCGAGCCGGGTTCTACAAGGCCTGGCTGGGGCTGGAGAGCGGCAGCCAGCATGTCCTGGACCTGATGAACAAGCGCATCAACCCTCGCCAGATTCAGGCGGTGCTGGCCAACCTGGCCGGGGTGGGGATCAAGACCGCCACCCTGTGGTTGATCGGCCATCCCGGCGAGACCGAGGAAGATTTCCAGGCCACCCTTGATCTCATCGAGCTTTGCCAGGACGACATCTACGACGCCGAGGGCACGCCGTTCTGGTACTTCCCCAAGGGCCAGTCCAAGTCCGGCCACTGGGGCCAGGGCCAGGAGCGCCTGCTCTATCCCGAGTGGGCCTCGGAGATGCTCTTGTTGCGCACCTGGATTCTGGATGGCGAACCCAGCCGGGAGGTGACCTATGAGCGCCAGAACCGCTTCATGGCCCACCTGCGCCGCCTGGGCATCCCCAACCCCTACAACCTCCTGGAGATGCACCAGGCCGACCAGCGCTGGCGGCGGCTGCACCTGAACGCCGTCCCGGCTCTGGTGGATTTCGACCCCATGGTCTACCTGGACGAGTGCCGAGGCGTGACCGCCCTGAGCGCCATCGCGCCGGTGAGCGAGGTGGGGGATTTCGGCTTCTGATGGCCCGGTCGCGCCCGGCCGGGAGTGAAGGAACGCGATGCAAGGCGGAGCGACCGAGCGGCGGCTTTCCCTGGAGGAACTGGCCAACCTGCGCCAACAAAGCCGGAGCGAGCGGGAGTATTGGGCCAGCAAGCTAGCCGGCCAGTTGGACAAGGCCGTCGTCCAGTACGATCGCAAGCCCCCGGCCGGCCAGCCCCGGGTCCTGGCCAGCCACGAGCTGACCATCGCCGGACCCACCTTCGCCGCCCTGGAGCGCCTGCACAACCGCTCCGAGCGCCGCCTGCACATGATCCTCACCGCCGCGGTGGCCCTGCTGCTCAAGAAATACACCGCAAGGGAAGACGTGGTCCTGGGCGCGCCGGTGCTCCGGCAGGAGCAAGAGGCCCAGTTCATCAACACCGTGCTGCCCCTGCGCCTGGCGGTGCCCGAGGCGGCCAGCTTCAAGGACCTGATCCTGTCCGCGCGCCAGACCATCGAGGAGGCCACCCAGCACCAGAACTACCCCCTGCGCCTGCTCCTGGAGCAACTGGGCCTGCCCGGCGAGGCGGAGGACTTCCCCCTGTTCGAGGTGGCGGTGCTGTTGGAGAACATCCACCAGCAAAGCTATATCGACCACCTCAACCCCCGCCTGACCTTCGCCTTCCGCCGGGACGACGACGCCCTGCGCCTGCGCCTGGACTATGACGCCAGCCGCTACGACGCCGCCAGCATCGCCCGCTTGGGTCGGCATCTCGCTTGCCTGCTGGAACGCGCGCTGGCGGACATCAACCAAACCGTGGCTCGACTGGACCCCATCCCGGCCGACGAACGCCGTCAGATCCTCCAGGAGTTCAACGCCACCGCCGGGGATTATCCCGTTGGCCGCACCGTGGCCCAGCTCTTCGCCGAACAAGTCGCCCGCACCCCCGAGTCGATAGCGGTGGTGTGTGGCCAGCAGAGCCTGACCTTCGCCGAGCTGGACCGCCGCGCCAACCAACTGGCCCACCATCTGCGCGGCCAGGGGGTGGGGCCAGAGGCGGTGGTGGCCATCCTCCTGGAGCCCGGCTTGGAGATGGCCGTGGCCCTCCTGGGGGTCATGAAGGCCGGCGGGGCCTTCCTGCCCCTGGACCCGGGCTACCCCCGCGAGCGCATCCGGACCATCCTAGACGGCTCGGGCGCCAAAATCATCCTCAGCGACAGCACCCAGGCCCGCAGGCTGTCCTTCACCAGCCTCCAGGGCCTGCACCTGCTGGCAGCCGAGCCCCGCCTGACCCCGGCCCGCCCGGGGATCATTGACCTGGACCAGTTGCCCATCCCCGACCGCTCCCTGGTGGACTACGACCGCTACGCCAATTTCATCGGCCAAGGGATGGTCAAGAACACCTATATCAACCTGCTCAGCACCCGGGGCTGTCCCTTTGGCTGCGCCTATTGCCACAAGATCTGGCCCCGGGGCCACCAGCGGCGCTCACCGGAGAACATCCTGGAAGAAATCCGCTTCCACCACGACCTGGGGGTGCGCCGCTTCATCTTCGTGGACGACGTCTTCAATCTGGACCGTCAGGCCTGCGCCCGCTTCTGTGAGCTGCTGCTGGCCTCGGGCCTGCGGGTGGAGCTGTTCTTCTCCGGCGGCCTGCGCGGCGACCTCCTGGACCCGGCCCTGATCGACCTGCTGGTGGAGGCCGGCACCGTCAGCCTGGCCCTGGCCCTGGAGACCGCCTCGCCCCGGTTGCAGAAGTTCATCGGCAAGAACCTGAACCTGGAGCGTTTCGAGGAGAACATCACCCACCTCTGCCAGAAGCATCCCCAGGTGGTGCAGGAGCTGTTCACCA
>JAIUYB010000340.1 GCA_020216625.1 Desulfarculus sp. | reverse complement strand
GGCCAGCGCCAGCGGGTGGCCATCGCCCGGGCCATGATCATCGAACCCCGGCTTCTGGTGGCCGACGAGCCCACCAGCATGCTTGACGCCTCCTATTCGGCCCAGATTTTCGACATTCTACTTAAAGTGCGGGAGCAGTTCGGCACCACCATCGTGCTGATCACCCACAGCCTGGCCGCGGCGCGCTACCTCTGCGACCGCATCGCGGTGATCTATCGCGGCCACCTGATGGAGCTGGGCCCGGCCGAGCAGGTCATCAACCACCCGCGCCACCCCTACACCCAGGCCCTGATCGACGCCACGCCAAAGTTCGGCGAATGCGGCGACGTGCCCCGCTACAACACCCTGTTGCAGCCGGAGCGTCAGGCGGCCCCAGAGGCTGGCTGCGCTTTTTTCCGGCGCTGCGCCCGAGCCCACCTGGCCCGCTGCGCCCGCCAGGCCCCCGCCTGGCGCCGGCTGGACGATGGCGGCATGGTGGCCTGCCACTATGCCGACGGCGCGCCGGACCCGGGCCCGGACATGGAGTCCTGCCCGCTTCCAGGCATTTAACGGCCAATACGCCGCCTTGCCCCCGGCGCCCGGAGCCGGCCGCCAGGCCAACCCGGGCTTGTGCCCAGGCAGGGAGCGTTATAGAATGACCCGCCTAAGCCATTAAAAATCCAAGCGCCAGACCCACATTGGAGACCGCATGCGGCTGTCCTGGTCACGCTGGTTGAACATCCAAGCTGACGAGAAATCCCTGTTCCTGTGGGTCGCCAGCCTGTATTTCCTGATGGCCAGCTCCAACATGATCCTCGACAACTATGTCGAGACCACGTTCCTGCGCCGCTACGGGGTGGAGAACCTGCCCCTGGTCTACATCGCCAACAGCTTCGTGACCTTTTTCTCCATGGGCGGCCTGATGGGGATGATGATCCGCTATCCCAGCGGACGGCTGTTGCGCGACATGATGATCTGCTTCGGCGTGTTGCTGGCCCTGCTGCGCATCGTGGTGGGCCTGGAGATCAGCCTGGTCTACCCGGTGCTGTTCCTGCTGCGCTCCCAGGTCCAGGTGCTCAACGCCATGGTCTTCTGGAACCTGGCCAACGACCTGTTCAACACCCGCCAGAGCAAACGCATCTTCCCCCTGGTCAGCGCCGGAGGCATGTTGGGCGGCATCCTGGCCAGCCTGGCCACTCCCTGGCTCAACAAGCTGCTCGCCCTCGACAACTTCATGCTGCTCTACACCGTGCTGGCCATTGGGGCGGCGGCGGCGGTTTGGCGCATCAGCGTGCTCTTCCCGCCCCTGACCCTCACCGAGCGCTCCACCACCCGCGCCAAGCGCGAGCGCAGCAGCATGGTCAAGGAGATCAAGGACGTCTGGCCACTGATGAAAACCAGCACCCTGGTCATGATCATGGTGCTGATCACCTTCCTGCCCAATGTCCTGATTCCGATCATGAACTTCATCTTCAACTACACGGTCAGCCAGTCCTTCGGTACCGAGCAGGGGATGCTGACCTTTTTCAGCTACTTCCGAGCCTCCCTCTCCACCATTAGCTTCATCATCCTGATGTTCGTGGGCAAGATCTACAACCGCTGGGGTCTGCCGGTGGCCCTGATGTTCCACCCGGCCAACTACGTCTTCGCCTTCCTGGGCCTCTTGCTGCACTTCGACCTGTTGGTGGCCATGTACGCTCGCATCTCCACCCAGGTTCTGCGCGACACCATCAACAACCCCGCCCGCGAGGTCTTGATGGGCCTTTTCCCGCCCAAGAACCGGGCGGTGCTCAAGACCTTCCTGCGCGGCACGGTGGTGCGCATCGGCATCGTCCTGGGCTCCAGCGCCACCATGCTGGCCGAGGACGCCTTCCATCCCCGCTACCTCTCCCTGATCGGCCTGGTGCTGGGCAGCGCCTGGATGGCCTCGGCCATCTGGCTCAAACGAGCCTATTCGCGCATCCTGCTTGATCTGATCTCCCAGGACATGGTGGATCTAAAGTCCCTGGAGCGGTCGGAAGTGGACGATCTTTTCCAGGACAAGCAGGCCCAAGCCAGGCTGTTGCAGGCCTGCGCGGCCAGCGAGGGACACGCCTGCGTCTGGTTCGCAGAGGCCATGCGCTCGCAGAAGGTGCCGGACCTGGACAATCAGCTCCTGGCCATGCTGCCGGGCAAGCAGGAGGCCACCGCCATCGAGCTGCTGGACATCATCAGCCCCCAGGCCGCGACCGCGGCGCTGCCGGTGTTCACCAAGCTGGCCGATCCCGCCCGCCCCGCCCTGACCGCGGCCCTGGCCCGGGCCGCCGCCCGCATGGAGGGCCAACCGGCGCGGGAGTTCCTGCGCGGCCTGCTGGAGGGCGACCAACCGCCCCTGGTCAAGGCCGAGGCGGTGGTGGGGCTCTACCGCGAGCAGCCGCCCAAGTATCGCCATATCATCGACGACTGGCTGGGTTCGCCGGTGCCGGCCGAGCGCATGGCCGGCGCGGTGGCCGCCGGCGGCAGCGGCGATGAATTTTTCCTGCCCGCCCTGCGACACGCCTTGGGCCGCGAGCTCAACGACGAGGTGGCCAAGCACCTGCTGGTGGCCCTGGACCGGCTGGGCGACAGGCAGGTGCGCGAGGTGATCCTGGCCCGCCTGGAGAGCGAACCCGAGGCCCTGCCCCGCCAGGTGCTCAAGGACTACGAGATCAACGACGACGCCTCCACCCGGGCCTTCATCGCCCTGCTGGCCCACCCCGACGAGAGCATGCGCGAACTGGCCCTGCAAAAGCTCAACGAGGCCCCGCTCCTCAATCACCATGTCCTGCTGGAGTCCCTGGCCTCGCCCAACCGCAAACTGCGCCAAAGCCTGATCCAGGTCATCGAGCGCCTGCACATCAGCGACCAGGAGTTGGTCGGTTTCGCCCGGACCCAGTTGACCAAGGCCTACCGCGGCCTGATGCTGGCCCGGGCCTGCCGGTTGCTGCCCGAGTCCGAGCCCCGGGAGCTGCTGGCCCGGCAGTTCGTGGAAATGGGCAACCAGCGGGTGGACACCGTGCTGCGGGTTCTGGCCACGCAGGACCAGAGCGGGCGGATGCGCCTGGCCCTGCGCGGGATCAACTCCCCGGACAAACGTCTGCGCTCCAACGCCATCGAGGCCATGGAAACCCTCTTGGGCCGGGACCTGGCCCGGGCCATGGTGCCACTGATGGACAGCATCTCCCCGGAGGAGAAGTTGGCCGTGGGGCGCAAGACCTTTACGCTGGAGCCGGTCCCGGCCGACGCCGCCGGACTGCTGAGCGAGCTGTTGAGCAAACGCGACTGGGTTTCCCAGGGCCTGGCCCTGGAGATCCTGGCCGAGATCGAGGACCGGTCCCCCTATGGCGACCAACTCCGCCGCCTGGCCCTGGCCGGCGACCAGCGGGTGCGTCCCCTGGCCGCCAGGCTGCTGGGCTGGCCGGATATGACCCAGCGAGGCGAAGCCATGACCAAGGACGAGAGCATCAGCCTTTCCGAGCGTATTGTTCTGCTGCGGCGCATGGACCTTTTCGCCAGCCTGGCGGTGGCCGAACTGGCGGCGGTGGCCGCGGTCTGCGAGTTGCAGCGCTACCAGGCCAACCAGGTCATCCTCACCGAGGGCGAGGTTGGCGACGCCATGTTCCTGATCGTCTCGGGCAAGGTCTCGGTCAGCAAGGTGGTGGAGAACCAGTGCCGGATCGAGCTGGGCGAGATGGGCCCGGGCGAGTATTTTGGCGAGATGGCGTTGTTTGACAACCTGGAGCGTTCGGCCACGGTCACGGCCACCGAGGAGACCATGGTCCTGATGCTCCACCAGCGGGAGTTCAGCGAGGTGGTGCGCGAGTATCCCCAGGTGGCCCTGCAGATCTGCACCGACCTGAGCCGCCGGGTGCGCGAGTT
>JAIUYB010000339.1 GCA_020216625.1 Desulfarculus sp. | reverse complement strand
AATGGTTCCCCCAAGCCCCCTCCGAAAAAGGCTAGGGAAATGGCTACGCCAGTTCCCTAGGGCTGAGAATAGGCTAGCGCGTCGTTTACCCAGTGGGGCGCGTCGGCAATACCAGGCCAAACGGCGGAACGCCGTTTGACCTCGGCCTTTTGGGAAGGGGCGCGGGGAAACCCTTTTGGGCCACCAAAAGGGTTTCCCCGCAATGCTTTGCCTATGCGTTTCCTTTCCCGCACACACAACCCACGGCCGGGGATTGCCGGTTGGCGGAGTGGCGGAAGCGGCCTGACCAGAGGTCCAGGGTGGTGAAGCCGTGGGTGATGGCCTGGGGGTTGCCGGAGAGGAATTTCAGGGCCTCGGCGGCGGCCAGGCTGGCGGTGGCGCTGGCGGCCGGGCCTAGGATGCCGGCGGAGTCGGAGTTGGGGTAGTCGCCCTCGGCCGGGGGGTGGGGAAAGAGGCAACGCAGGCAGGGGGTGCGGCCGGGTTCGATGAACATCACGCTGCCCCGCGCGGCCACGCAGCCGGCGAAGACCCAGGGTTTTCGCAGGGCGATGGCCGCGTCGTTGATGGCGTAGCGGGCGATGAGGTTGTCCATGCCGTCCAGAACCAGGTCCATGCCCGCCATCAGGCCGGCGATGCTGGCTGGGCTCACCTCGGCCACCCGGCCCTCCACCCGTACCGCGCGGTTCATGGCGGCGAGCTTGTCGGCCGCCGCCTCGGCCTTGGCCCGGCCCAGGTCGTCCTCGTCAAAGAGCAGCTGACGGTTGAGGTTGGAGGGCTCCACCCGGTCGCGGTCCACCACCACCACCCGTCCCACCCCGGCCCGGACCATGAGTTGGGCCAGGGTTCCGCCCAGACCGCCGGCCCCGCAGACCAGGACCGCGGCCGCGGCCAGGCGGGCTTGGCCGGCTGGCCCCAGACCAGCGAAGTTGAGTTGTTTGGCGTAGCGCTCTTGGGGAGTGATCATGGCCCTGCTCCGGGGTGGTTGGCCGGCTTTGGAGGATGAGACTATAATAACATCAACCCGGCCACCCCACCCGCAAGGAGCCCGCATGCCCGAGCTTTCCCCCGCGCAAATGGAATTTTTGATCGACCTGTTCGGCCGCGACCGGGTCAATGCCGGACCCTCGGCCCGCGACCTGCATTGCCGCGACTACAGCTTCCACCACTGCCAACCCCCGGCGGTGGTGGTCTGGGCACGGAGCACCGAGGAGGTCAGCCGGCTGTTGGCTTGGGCCCAGGACCAGGCCATGCCGGTGACGGCCTGGGGAGTGGGCTCCAGCGTGGAGGGCAACCCCATCCCGGTGCGCGGCGGGGTGGCCCTGGACATGACCCAGATGGACAAGCTCCTGGATCTTCACCAGACCGACATGCAGGCGGTGGTGGAGCCGGGCCTGACCTACACCGACCTGAACGCCAAGCTGCGCCACCACGGGCTCTTTTTCCCGCCCGACCCCGGCGCGGCGGCCAGCCTGGGCGGCATGATCGCCAACAACGCCTCCGGCACCCGCACCGTGAAATACGGCGCCACGCGCGACTACGTGCTGGGCCTGACCGTGGTCCTGGCCGGGGGCGAGGTGATCCACACTGGCAACCGGGCCCACAAGTCCTCCTCGGGCTACGATCTCACCCGCCTGTTCGTGGGCAGCGAGGGCACCCTGGGGGTCATCACCCAGGCCACCCTGCGCCTGGCCGGACTGCCCGAGCATTTCGCGGCGGTGACGGCGGCCTTTGACAGCGTGGAGCGGGCGGTGGAGGCGGTGGTGGCGGTCAAGGCCTCGGGCACCGGCCCGGCCGCCCTGGAGCTGGTCACCGCCCCCTTGGCCCGGATCATGCGGGCCGAGGGTCTGGACATCCCCGAGTTGCCGCAACTTTTCATGGAGTTCGATGGGTTCAGCCAGAACAGCCTGGCCGAGGCCCTGGAGGTGGTGGAAGGCATCTGCCGCGATCTGGGCTGCCGGAGTTTCAGCGCCGGTCTGGGGGCCGAGGAGCACTCCCGGCTGTGGTCGGCCCGCCATGCCGCGGCCGAAACCATCAAACGCGCCCATCCCGGCCTGGAGATGCTGGTCACCGACGCGGCCACGCCCATCAGCGCCTATCCCGCCCTGGTGGCTTTCGCCTATGATTTCATGGCCCGGGAGGGCGTCACCGGCTACGTCTTGGGCCACGCCGGCGATGGCAACCTGCACGTGGTCTGGCCCGGCGATCCCGGCGACGCCGCCGGTTGGGCCAAGGTGGAGGCGGCCAACGAGGCCATCGTGGCCGAGGCCATCCGCCTGGAGGGCACCGCCACCGGCGAGCATGGGGTGGGCATCGGCAAGCGCAAGTTCATGGCCCTGGAGCACGGCCGCTCGCTGGCGGTGATGCAGGCCATCAAGCGCACCCTGGACCCCAGGGGCATCCTCAATCCCGGCAAGCTTCTGCCCGACGCCTGACAAGTGGACGCGACGAATTCACTCGCCGGGGCGGTGCATCCGCTCCGGCGGGTCGTTTTGGGAGCCTAGGCGCCGACCCAGGCCAGGCGTTCACGCAGGTAGCGCAGGGGCAACAGGGCCACGTAGGTGGGAAAGAGGTAGCAGCCGCAGAGCAGCACGCTGTTGAAATCCAGAAACCGGGCCGCGAAGACCACCCCCAGCACGTTGTTGATGTAGATCAGGCAGACCATGCCGGTCAGGGGGGTCAGGCGACCGGGCAGCAACTTGGGCAGCCAGAGGCCCACCGCCAGGTAGACGCCGCACAAGACCACGGACAGGGCCACGGCCTCCAGGAAGTTGCCGGGGTCGGCCTGGAAGTGTTGGCCAATCGGGGCGAAGACGATGGCGCTGATGACGAACATCAGGGTCAGTGACAGGGGATAGCTGAACCGGCCCAAGGCTTCCACCAGGGACGGGACCCAGCGCCGGCACAGGGCCATGGCCGCCGCTGGCAGGAAGATGAGCAGGGAGAGCAGGCGAAACATGGGCCAGAAGGGCACCTCGGTCTCGGTCCCGGTCAGCAGGCGGATCAGGGCCGGCAGGGTCAGCGGCAGGGCCAGGGAGGTTGTCACCACCACCAAGACCACCCGGGGCAGATTGGCCCCCAGCAAGGTGGCGTAGAAGGGGCAGGAAACCCCGGTGCTGACCGCGCTTAGCACCAGGGCCGCCAAGGCCCATTCCGGCCATAGCCAGCGGAAAAGCGCCCACACCGCGATGGGCAGGATCACCAGCTTGGCCAGGAACCAGACCATGACCTCCAACCAGGATCCGGGCTGGGGACGGACCAGGGCCGACAGGTCCAGGCGCAGGAAGCTGATGAAAAGCAGGCCCATCAGGAGGTAGGGTGTCCAGTCCTTGAAACGATCGGCGGTTTCGGGAATGAACCCACCCAGAAGCATTCCGCCCAGGGTGGCGAGAACCAGAATCAGGTCTCGCATGCGCATGGAGTTGAACCCCTTGTGATCGGGCCGACGGGTTGGCTGGCGATTATAGCATGATCGCCGGGGCCTGGCCGCTGGTCCGGTTCCCCGCGGGGGCGCGGTTGGCTATAATGGACCAGCCACCGGTCAGGCCAGGCCGGATCAGAAATGGGAGGAGCCCATGCCGCAAGCCATCGTGATCGATCTGGGGTCCATCAAGCTGAAGGGCGAGTTCAACGACAGCCGGGCCGGCCGCGCCCTGGCCAGCCGCTTGCCCTTCAACCTCAGCCTGAGCCGCTGGGGCGATGAATACTACGGCAACGCCGACCAGGACCTGGGCCGCCATGGCGACCCCGGGCGCGAGGTCATGGCCGTGGGGGAGTTGGGCTACCACGACGAGACCGGGTGGTTCTGCGTATTCTTTGGCCCCACCCCGGCCAGCCAGGGCGACGAGCCCCGGGCGGCGGTGAGTCTGCAACCGGTGGGCATGGTGG
>JAIUYB010000338.1 GCA_020216625.1 Desulfarculus sp. | reverse complement strand
CACCAGTGCCAGGCCGGTCTGGCCTGGGAGTTTTAGGCCCAGGGGACTAATCTGGGCCTTGCTTCACAACCAAGGCGCGGCTACCATGTGCCAGCAGAGGTGACCCCATGTCCAAGCCGTGCCTCATCATCACAATTCTATGCATCCTGGCGGGATGGTGCGGCTGGACCGCTCCCCCGGGCCATGCCCTGGAGCGGGTCGCCTTCCGCCTGCATTGGGTTCACCAGGCCCAGTTCGCCGGCTATTACCTGGCCCAGGACCTGGGCCTGTATCAAGACGCGGGCCTGGAGGTCGAGCTCCGTCCCGGCGGCCCCGGGCAATCCAATCCCTTGGACGACCTGCGGCAGGGCACGGTGGATTTCGCCTCCAGCTGGCTTACCGAGGCCCTGGTCCGCCACACCCAGGGCCATGCCGTGGTCAACCTGGCCCAGATCATCCAGCGCTCGGCCCTCCTGCTGGTGGTCTTCAATGAAAGCGGCATCGAGAGCCCTCGGGACCTGACCGGCCGCCGGGTGGGTCTTTGGCGCGATTATTTCGCCGTTCCCGCCCGGGCCCTGTTCAGCCTCCTGAAAATGGAGGTGCAGGAGATCGACCAGAACGTCTCCATGTCGCCCTTCCTCAACCGGGCGGTGACCGCGGCCACGGCCATGCGCTACAACGAGTATCATCAGCTCTACCAAGCCGGCATCGACCCGGAGCAACTTACTATCTTCGATTTCGCCGAGATGGGCCTCAACTTCCCCGAGGACGGCATCTACGCCAACGCCGAGACCTGGAAAAAGCGGCCGGATGTCTGCCGGCGCTTCGTGCAGGCCAGCCTGGAGGGCTGGCGACGGGCCATCGCCGATCCCCGCCTGGCCCTGGAAGCGGTGATGAGGCGGGTGGAGCAGGCCAAGCTGGCCACCAACCGCCGCCACCAGCAATGGATGCTGGAATCGATGATCATGCTCGTCACCTATCGCACCGGGGCCGAGGGCATCGGCCAGCTCAACCCCGGCGATCTGGCCCTGGTTAACCGCATCTTGAAAGAGCAGGGCTTCCTGGACCGGACCGTGGCCTACGACGGCTTCGCCGTGCCTGCCTGGAGAAAGCCGTGACCCCGCTCATTCGCAAACATTGGCTGCGCCTGCGCACCCGCTTCACGGTGGTGGTTCTGGTGGGGGTGGGCCTGGTCTCCCTGGTGATGGCCGGGCTGACCTATCTGCGCAGCAGCGAAGCCCTTCTGGACGCCCGCAAAGCGCAGTTGTCGGCCCTGGCCGAGTCCATGGCCAACCGGGTCAGCCGCCAACTCAGCGAGGTCTCCACCCCAGCCCGGGTCATGGGCACCACCCTAGAGGTGCTGCACCCGCAAAGCCAGGCGCAGGCCATCGGCCTCCTGCGCCGCCAGGTCATCGACTCACGCCAGGTCTTTGGCATGGCCATCGCCTACGCCCCCTACGCCTTTGACAAATCCCTGGAGTTTTTCGCTCCCTACGTCCACCGCTCCGAGTCCGGCCTCAGAAACCTGAACCTGGTCAACCCGGCCTACGCCTACACCCGGCAGGACTGGTACCTGATTCCTTCGCTGTTGATGAGGCCGGTCTGGGCCGAGCCCTATTTCGACGAGGGCGGCGGCAACATCCTGATGACCACCTATTCCAGCCCCATGGTCCGCGACGGCAAGCTTTTGGGCATCGCCACCGCCGATCTGGACCTCCAGAACCTGGGCGAGCTGGTGCATGGCCTGTTGGTGGGCAAGGAAGGTTACGCCTTCCTGCTGACCCACCAGGGCAGCTTTCTGGCCGCGCCCAAGCCGGAATGGGTGATGCGCGAGACGATCTTCTCCCTGGCCGAGGCCCAGGAGCGGCCAGCCCTGCGCGACCTGGGCCACCGCATGGTGCGCGGCGGCAGCGGCATCGAACGCATCCTGGATCTGGACGGCGAGGGCACCGTCTGGTTGGCCTTCTCCCCGGTCAAGGGGCCGGGGTGGTCCCTGGGAGTGGTGGCCACCGAGGACGAGGTCCTGGCCCCCATCTACGCCCTGGCCCGCCAGCAGATGATGTGGGGCGTGGCTGGCATGATCACCTTGATCCTAGTGGTCTTCGGCTTGGTGGTGGGGCTGACCCGCCCCTTGCAGCGGGTGCTAAACGCCTCGCGCCGCCTGGCCCAAGGCGATCTCACCGCCCAGGTCAGCGACGTACCACCGGGCGACGAGATCGGCGACCTGGCCGCCACCTTCAACAACATGGTGCGCGAACTGAACCGCTACGTGACCGAGCTGACCGCCACCACCAAGGAGAAGGCCCGCATCCAAAGCGAGCTGGACCTGGCCCGCCAGATTCAGCAGTCGGTCCTGCCCCGCATCTATCCGCCCTTCCCGGACCGGATGGAGTTCGACCTCTTCGCCCGCACCCTGCCCGCCCGCGAGGTGGGCGGTGATTTCTACGACTTCTTCTTCGTCGACAAGGACCACCTGGGCCTGGTGGTGGCCGACGTCTCGGGCAAAGGCGTGCCTGCGGCCCTGTTCATGACCGTCACCCGCACCCTGATCAAGAACTCCAGCATCCATCACCCCGACCCGGTGTGCTCGCTGTCGGAGGTCAACTCCGAAATCGTGCCGGACAACGAGATGTGCATGTTCGTGACGGTCTTCTACGGCGTCTACGAGCTCAGCACCGGCATCCTGCGCTTCGTCAGCGCGGGCCATCCCTCGCCCCTCCTGCGCCGGGCCGACGGCTCCACCGAGCAGTTGCCCAAGCTTCGAGGCATGGCCCTGGGCATCATGGACGATCTCAACCTGGAGGTGGGCGAAGTCCAGCTGGAGATCGGCGACAGCCTGCTGGCCTTCACCGACGGCCTGGACGAGGCGGTCAACTCCCAGGACGAGATGTTCGGCATCGAGCGGGCGGCCCAGTGGCTGTCGCGCACCCAGCCGGTCAGCGCCCCGGTCCTGCTTGACGGCCTGATCGACTACTGGAAGCAATTCACCGGAGACCTGGACCAGTTCGACGACCTGACGTTGCTGACCTTCCGTCGTCGTCAATAATTCAATCCAACCGAGAGAGAATCGGCACCATGACGGGAGTGCATGGGGGCGCCGCGGGGGTGTCCAAGGAAGAAGCGGCCAAATCCGGCGTCTACGCCGGGCTGCTGGACGTTTTGGTGGCGGGCGTGGCCCTGTTGCTGGCGGACTCGGTGGTGGTGCTGGCCGACTTCATGAAGACCAGCCTGGAGTTCGCGGCGGTGTTCCTGTCCTGGCTGGCCCTGAAGCGGGTGGCCCGGGGCAGCATCCAGTATGAATACGGTCTGGACAAGCTGGAGAACCTCTCGGGCCTGGTGGTGGCCTTGTTGATGGTTTTCTGCCTGATCAGCATCGGGGCGGGGGCCATCCTCAACATCCTGGAGCCGGAGCCGGTGACGGGCGTGGGGGTCTACATCTGCCTGGCGGCCCAGGTGGTCTTTGGGGCCATCAACTGGCGGGTCTATCGCCAGGCCCGACAACAGGCCAAATCCTCTCCCCTGGCCTCCAGCCAGGCCCGGCTGTTCCTGACGCGCCTGATCGGCAACGCCTTCATTCTGGTCGCGCTCAGCCTTAGCCTCGCCCTGCATGGTTACGGATGGGCGCACTACATCGACCCGGTGGCCTCGCTGCTGATCGTGGTCGCGATCCTGCTGGCGGCGGTGGGGGTCTTGAAGAATTCGGTCTTCGACCTGCTGGACCGCTCCCTGGAGGAGGACGAGCAACTGCGCATCCTGGCGGCCCTGGTGAAGCACTACCACGACTTCGACAACCTGCACGGCATCCGCACCCGCCGGGCCGGAGGGCGCACCTTCATCGAGGTCTTCCTGGAGTTCAACCCCAGTCTGACCATGGGGGTGGTCCAAGCCACGGTCAAGGATCTGCAAGCCCGCCT
>JAIUYB010000337.1 GCA_020216625.1 Desulfarculus sp. | reverse complement strand
TGAGCACGTTGCGCCGGCTGGGGACGCCCTCGTCGTCGAACCCGGACGAGCCCCGGCGACCGGGCAAAGTGGCGTCGTCGATCACGGTGATCAGGGGGCTGGCCACCGGCTGGCCCACCCGGTCCCGATAGACGCTCATGCCCTCCAGCACCAGGTCGGCCTCCAGGCCATGGCCCACCGCCTCGTGGACCATGGTGCCGCCGGCCTCGGCGTGCAGCACCACCGGCATGGAGCCGCCGGGGGCGGGCCGGGCGGTCAGCGCCATGGCCGCCCGCCGGGCCGCGATCCGGGCGATCTCCTCGGGGCCCTGGCGGTCGAAAAGCTCCAGGCCGATCAGGCCCCCAGCGCTCTCATAGCCGGTCTGGACCTCTCCCTGGTCGGCTGCCACGCAGTGGACCATGAAGACCAGGTGGGTGCGCAGGTCCTCCACGTCCACGCCCTGGCTGTTGACGACGCGCACCCGCTGGACTTTTTCCATGTAGGCCACCCGCACCTGGCGGACGCGGGGATCCACCGCCCGGGCGGCGGCGTTGGCCGCCCGCACCAGATCCAATTTGAAGGCGGTGTCCGCGTCCCTGGGTGGACGAAGGATCCGGGAGACCAGGCCAGGCTTGAGAACCTGGCGCGGGGTTGGGGCCACCCGGGGCCCCCGCGAAAGGGCCGCCAGGGAGCGGGCCAGGGGCAGCAGGCCCTCCTGGCTGACGGAGTTGCTCACCGCGTAGGCGGTGCTCAGATCGTGGATCAGGCGCAGTCCGGCCCCCAGCTCGGCCCCACCCAGCACCTTCTCGATGCGGTTGTCGTCCAGGACAATGGTTAGAGCGGCGGTTTGCTCCAGGAAAAGCTCGGCCAACTGCCCGGCCTTGGCCAGGGTGGCTTCCAGGATCGGTTCGGCCTTCAAGTCCAGGCTCACGGGCTGCTCCTTGGCGGACGGGGTGGGGGCCGCCGCCCTCGCCGCGGCCCATCGGCCAACGGTAGCACGGGGTTGCACCCCGGTCAACGCGCGGCGCGTTGACAGCGTGGGGCGGGGCCAGTATGTTGCCTCTTAAGCCATAGTGGGGAGGACCACCATGATCCGGCAGGCCCGCGCCATCAATCGTCCGGCCTGGTTTTGCGCCATCCTGGCCCTGGGTCTGATCGTCTGCCTGTCGGCGCCGGCGGCCCTGGCCAAACAGGCCAGCCGGGCGGTGACCATCGAGGCCCTGGAAGCCCAGGAGATGCTGACCCAGGAGCCGCGCACCACCTTCCTGGTGGACGTGCGCACCCCGGCCGAATACATGCTGCTGGGCCATCCCCCCCAGGCCTACAACATCCCCTGGCAATTCCTCACTGGCGATTTCCAACTCCAGGGCGGACCCTTCCAGGGCGGCAAGGCCCCCTACACCGGCTACCAGAAATCCGGCGCTCCCAACCCCGACTTCGTGGGCGTGGCCCAATCCCTGTTCAAGCCCGAGGACCGTCTGATCGTCATCAGCAGCGACGGCGACGATGGGGCCGACGCGGCCGACGAGCTGGTCAAGGCCGGGTTCAAGCGGGTCTACAACATCCATCACGGTTTCAGCGGCCAGCCCCAGATCAGCCCGGAGCTGGACCGGCTGGCCGAGCGTCACAGCCCCTTCCACGGCCAACGCGGACGGGTCAACGGCTGGGTGTACTGGGGCCTGCCGGTGAGCTACACCATGGACCCCAAGTTCGTCTATCCTCCCGACCTTAAGCGCATGCAGACGCTTAAATAGCGGCGGTTGACCGGGCCTGAACCCGGCCAGGGGGCCGGTTCGGGCTGGTGCCGCGGGCTATCGCGGGAGTGGATTGGCTCAGAAGGTGGTGGGGGCGGCAGACCTCGGGCCCTTGGAGCGGCGGCCACGCCGACGCCAATAGGCCAGCAGGCCAGCGGCCGAGCCCAGGAGCAGGGCGGTGCCAGGCTCTGGCACCGCGCCGCCGCCCAGGGAGTCCAGGCGGGCCTGGGGAGAGCGGTTGTTGGTGTTGAGCACGAAGCGCAGGCTTTTCTGGCCCTGGTCGTGATCCACCAGGGACCATTTGAAGGCGAACTCCTCCCCCCCCACGGTGAGCAGGCCCACCAGGGTCAGGATGCCTTGCCGTTCATAGCCGGTCTGCTTCCAAATCTGATTATCGGCGGCGGAAAAGATGATCTGGCTGAGCCGCAGGCTGCCGGTGAGGCCGGCTGTCTCGGCCGCCATGAATTCGGCATCGGAGATAAGCCCCAGCTTGCCGGGCAGGGAGCTTTGCAGGGCCACCCCCAGGCTGCCGAAGCCCTGGTCCACGTTGTAGGCGCCCAGGAGCACCTGCTGGCGGGCCGAGGGGTCGCTGCCGAAGATGGCTTCCAAGACGTTGAAGTTGTCGACCCACAGGTACATGCCGGCGTAGGGGCCGGCGGAGTAGACCCGCTGCCATTCGGTGGCCAGCCAGCCCGCGCCCTGGTATTGCCCCCAGGCGTTGCCCTTGCCATAGCTGGAGCCGCCGCGGGGATCGGGATTTTTCAGATAGGCCTGGCCGCTGGCCGGACTGCCACCATCCAGGGCGGCCACGAAGGAGCCTCCCTGACCCGCGGGTCCGAATTCGATGGACGCGGCCGTGGCTGGGATAATCGAACCGGCCAGTAGACACGAAATCAGGAGGAAAACGAAGCCGCCTGATATGTAACCACGCGAAACCACCTTCTAAACGCTTTCGGGGCGGGCGCGATGAAAATTCACAGCTCACTAGTTAAAAAATATCAACTCCGTGAATGATTAGCAATAGGCCTCGTGCGGGGGGCCGGAATGAACCCCTGGCCCCAGTTCACCAGACCGCCACCAGGGGGCAGGAGCCGACCGGCCAGCCCTGGGGCCAGGCGTCGGCCGGCGGCAAAGCGGCGTTTTCGGGACTGGTCATCAAACCCAACACCTGGGCTTGGCTCAGGCCCGGGAAGGCCAACAGGCTGAGGTGGCGCGAGAGGGGCAAGCCGTGGCCCAGCTCCTGGACGTGGCCGGCCAGGGATTCGGCCACTTGGCGGGCGGCGGCGGCCAACTCGGAGGCCAGGGCCGCGCTCCAGACCTCGGTGCGCAGCCTGGCCAGGAGGTTGGCCAAGGCTTGGCGCATCTGGGGGAGCAGGCCACGGGTCTCCAGGTCTTGGGTCAGGGCCAGGAGTTGCTGGTCGTCCAATTCGGAGAAGTCCGGCAACACCAGGCGGAAGGCCTCCTGGGCCTGGGGAGAGTCGGGGTTGGGCGGCAGGCCGGCGCCCAGCTCGGTCAAGGGGGCCGAGGCCCCGGCCGGCGAGCGCAGGTCGGAGATGGCGGGGAGCAGGCGGCGATTGGCCCGCTCCAGCAGAATGGCCACCGCCGGCAGGCAGGCGCTGGCCAGCAGCGCGTCGCCGCTGTCGATCCGGGCGGCCAACCGACCCCAGGCTCGCAAACGGCGCTCCCAGAGGGCCTTGTCGGTCTGGTCGTAATCCAATGGCGGCAGCTTGCGGTCAAAGGGCTGGTCATAATCCGCCCGCGGGGAGTCCTCCTGGTCCAGGCCCAGGACCATTCCCAACCGGTCCTGTCCGGCTTCCACCTTGGCGGTCAACTCCTCCATTTCGGCGGTTTCCTGGTCCTGGCGCTGGGCCAGGCGCAGCAGGAGGTCGTCGCTGAGTTGGGGCAGGGCGTCGATGGGCGGCTTGGGGGATGAGGATTGACCTGCCCGCAGGTCGCGCAGGATGTCGCCCACGGCCTCGCCCTGGTCCGGCTGGGGTGGTTCCATTCCCGCCTTGATGAAGTCCGCCAGACCGCTGCCCCGGTTTTGGGCCACCCAGACCTCCCACTGGGCCAGCAGGGCGTCGGCCTGGCGCGCGGCCTGGCCGTCCCGCTCTGGATCAGCCGAAGGGCGCAGCACCCGCAGCCAGCCGGCTTGTTGCAGGGGGCT
>JAIUYB010000336.1 GCA_020216625.1 Desulfarculus sp. | reverse complement strand
GTGGGCGAGGTCATGCGCGCCCTGATGTACGCCCGCTCCTATGGCGACCTGGGCCGGGCGCGGGAGCTCTACGCCCAACTGCCCGCCAGCGCCCTGCGGGCCTTGGATGGCGGCCAACTGGCCCGGGCCGAGGCGCTCTGCCCCCAGGGCCTGGCCATCGCCAGTCTGCTGGGCGAGGCCGACCGCGCGCTGGCCTGATCCGACGCCATCGGCCCGGCGCGTCGCCAGTGGCGCGCCGGGCCGGTTTCTTGCGGTCTTGGGCCCAACTCCACGGCCCCACGACCCCAGCGGATGGCGTTCATGGCCCTGACCCGCTCCACCCGCCGCCTGATCTGGCTTCTGGGCCTGGCCCTGCTGGCGGCTGCCCTGGCTGGGGCCGGCTGCCTCTCGCCCCTGGGTTTTGACGAACAGGCCTGGCGGTCCCAGGTGGCGGCCCAGGATCCGGCCGCCCTGCGTGCGCCCCACCGCGACCCGGAGACCGGGGCCTTTTTCAACCCCTGGAACCGCCAGGAAAGGCCCTGGTGGGACCTCTGGCGCTGGTTCCTCTCCCGCGACAGCACCCCCGAGGGCACCCCGGACCAGCCGGTGCCAGTGGTGGCCAACTCCGGCGACTACCTGGCCGATCCCGCCGCCCCGCCCAGCCTGACCTGGATCGGCCATGCCAGCTACGCCCTGCAATGGGGCGGACCGGTGGTGGTCAGCGATCCGTTTTTCGGTCCCCGGGCGGCGGTGGTCTCCCGCCGGGTTCCTCCGGCCTTTGGCCCGGAGAAGATCCCGGACGGCGCGGTGGTGGTGATCAGCCATAACCACTACGACCATCTGGACGCCGAGAGCGTGGCCGCCCTGGGGCCGCGGGTCCGCTTCCTCTGCCCCTTGGGGCTCAAGGGCCTTTTGGAGGAGATGGGCGCGGTCCAGGTCACGGAGCTGGATTGGTGGCAGAGCCTGGAGATCGGAGGCACCCGTTTCACCTGCCTGCCGGTCCAGCACTGGTCCCGGCGTTTCGGCCAGGGGCTCAACCAGAGCCTGTGGTGCGCCTGGATGATGGAGCGTGAGGGTCGGCGGGTTTTCTATGGCGGCGATTCCGGCTACTTCGTGGGCTTCAAGGAATACGGACGGCTCTGGCCGGGCATCGACATCGCCCTGATGCCGGTGGGGGCCTACCTGCCGCGCTGGTTCATGCACTACGCCCACATGGACCCGGACGAGGTCCTGGCCGCCAGCCGCGAGCTGGGAGCCAGGGTGGTGGTGCCCACCCAATGGGGGGTGCTCAAGCTGGGCGACGAACCCGCCGCCTGGCCGGCCGCGGCCCTGGCCCAGTTGGCGGCCCAGAGCGGCTGGCGGGGCAGGGTGGTGCTGCTGCCGGTGGGCGGGCGCATGAGTCTGGACGGCGACCTCCTGCCGCGCTGACCCGTCCCAAACCGGTTCGATTTCCGGGAACCTATCGACGCCACCCGCCCCGGCCGGCGTCGTTTTGCCTGGGACGGGCTGGGACCGCCATGCTAAACTGCCTGGACGCGCCCCGCACGCGCCGGAGAGACAGCATGGCCCAAGACGTGTACCGTAAACTGGCCCGGCACCTGGACAGCCTGCCCGGCGGGTTCCCGCCCACCCCGGATGGGGTGGAGTTGCGCATCCTGAAACGGCTGTTCACTCCCGAGGACGCCGAGCTGGCCACCAAGCTGACCCTGATCCCCGAGCCGGCCGAGGTGGTGGCCCGGCGGGCGGGGCTGACCCCGGAGCAGGCCGCCCAGCGCCTGGACCAGATGGCGGCCCAGGGGCTGATCTTCCGCTACGAGCAGGACGGCAAGGCCTGGTACATGGCCTCGCAGTACGTGATCGGCATCTGGGAGTACCAGGTCAAGCGGCTCACCCCCGAACTGATCGCCGACATGCGGGCGTACATCCCTACGCTTTTCGACATGCGGGCCTGGCAAAAGGCCCCCCAGTTGCGCACCATCCCGGTGGGGCGCAGCCTGGCCGCCCAGGCCGAGGTGATGCCCTACGAGCGGGCCGAGGATTTGGTGCGGTCCCAGAAGAAGATCCTGGTGGCCCCCTGCATCTGCCGGCGCGAACACGAGATCACCGGCGAGGCCTGCGGCAAGCCGGTGGAAACCTGCCTGGTCTTTGGCGGCGGGGTGGAATACTACGAGCGCAACGGGTTGGGCCGGCGCATCGCGGTGGACGAGGCCCTGGAGATTCTGAAAAAGGCCGACAAGGCCGGCCTGGTGCTCCAGCCCAGCAACGCCCAGAAGGTGATCAACATCTGCTGTTGCTGCGGCTGCTGCTGTCATGTGCTCAAGAGCATGAAACGCCACCCCCGGCCGGCGGAGCTTGTCTCCAGCCCCTTCGTGGCCAGCCTGGACGCGTCGGCCTGCACCGGCTGCAAGGTCTGCGTCAAGCGCTGCCAGATGGACGCCCTGCGCATGGAGGGCGAGCGGGCGGTGCTCAGTGCCGACCGCTGCATCGGCTGCGGCCTGTGCGTCACCACCTGTCCGGGCAAGGCCCTGACCCTGGTGCGCAAGCCCCAGGCCCCGGCGGTGCCGCGCAACGTCATGGCCAGCTACCTGGCCTTGGGCAAGGCCCGGGGCAAGCTGAAGAACCACCAGATGGCCTGGATGGCGCTGAAGTCCAAGGTGGACCGCCTCCTGGCCGGTTCGGGCCGCTGACCGCCGGCCGAGGGCGGAAGGCGGGAAGCGAGGAGGTCGCATGGCCGCTAGGGTGCTGGTGAACACCGGCCGGGGCAAGGGCAAGACCACCGCCGCCCTGGGCACGGCCATTCGCGCCCTGGGCCAGGGCCAGCGGGTCTGTGTCTTCCAGTTCATGAAGGGCTCGTTGCCCACTGGCGAGATCGCGGTGCTGCAGCGCCTTGGCATCAGCGTCCAACGTCTGGGCACCGGATTTTCCTGGACCAAGGAGTCCTGGGACGAGGACCGGGAGCTGGCGGCCAGGGGCTGGGAGCAGGCGCGGACGGCTCTGATGAGCGGTGAGTGGGACCTGGTGGTGCTGGATGAGATCAACTACGTCCTGGGCTATGGACTGCTGGAGGCCGAAGCGGTGGCCAGGGCCATCCGGGAGCGCCCGGCCAAGGTCAACGTCATCCTCACCGGACGGGGCCTGGAGCCGGCCATCGCGGAGGTGGCCGACACCATCACCGAGATGGTTCCGCTCAAGCACGGTTTCGACGCCGGCATCAAGGCCAGCCAGGGCATAGAATTCTAGGCCCAGCGGCGGGAGTGAACGCCATGTCCTACCTCAACTGGCCCAAGCTGCCGGGCCTTTTGGAAACCCTGGGGCTCGACGAGCCTCCCCTGGCGGTCTTTTACGCCGACTCCCCGCCCGAGGGCGGCCTGGCGCCCAAGCCCCTGGAACGCCCCACCCGCGAGCGCGAGCAGATGGGCCAGATCAACTGGGGCGCGGTTTTCGGCGGGTTCTCCTGCGCCATAGGCCATATCTGGCGGGCGCGGCGCAAGCACGCCCCAGCCTGGTTCTCGGCCGACCACTACGGCTGCCCCGGCGGCTCCTTCTGGCTGGGCTTCCACAAGCCCCAGACCGAGTTCATCGTCCACTACGTGAGCTGCGGCATTCCGGGGCAGGTGCATGGCGAGCGTTACCTGGCCACGGCCGACGACTGCCGCGCGGCCTTCGCCGCGGCCGATCCCCGGCCCGCGCCCAAGCCCTACCTGGTGGTCAAGCCCCTGGATCTGCTGACCCCGGGCGAGGAGCCGGAGCTGGTGGCCTTTTTCGCCAGGCCCGAGAGCCTCTGCGGCCTGCACCAATTGGCCACCTTCGCCAGCGGCCAGCCCGACATCGTGCGCTCGCCCTTCTCGGCCGCCTGCGGCAGCCTGCTGGCCTGGCCCCTGCATTATCAGGAACAGGGCCAGCAGCTGGTGGCGGTGCTGGGCGGCTGGGATCCCAGCGCGCGCAAGTTCTT
>JAIUYB010000335.1 GCA_020216625.1 Desulfarculus sp. | reverse complement strand
GTCTCACGCCTCCTGGGTTGCGGGTGGGCGGTCGCAGCCAGGCCCAGTATAGCAGCAAACCCCGGGCCTACTCGCCCAGAATCTGGGCGAAGATGTGGTCCACGTTGCCCAGGTGGGTCTTCAGGTCGAAGAGCTGGTCCAGCAATCCCGGGGTCTTGTCGCCCAGGGCGGCGTTCAGGTCGGGGTCGGCCAACAGGCGTTGCTTGAAGCTGCCGCCCTGTTCCCAGGTGGCCATGGCGTTTCTCTGCACGATGGCGTAGGCCCGCTCGCGGGTCAGGCCGGCCTCGGCCAGGGCCAACAGCACCTGCTGGGAGTGGATCAACCCCCCGGTGAGATTGAGGTTCTTCAGCATCCGCTCGGGGTAGACGGTCAGGTTCTCGATCAGCCCGGCCAGGCGGTGCAGGCTGTAGTGGGCGGTGATGTTGGCGTCGGGGCCGATGGTGCGCTCCACCGAGGAGTGGCTGATGTCGCGCTCGTGCCACAACGGCATGTCCTCCAGGGCGGCCTGGGCGTAGGCCCTAAGCAGCCGGGCCTGGCCGGTGAGGTTCTCGCTGCCCACCGGATTGCGCTTGTGGGGCATGGCGCTGCTGCCCTTCTGGCCCTTGGCGAAGGCCTCCTCCGCCTCCAGGACCTCGGTGCGTTGCAGGTGGCGGATCTCCACCGCCAGGCGCTCCATGGTCCCGCCGATGATGGCCAGGGCGCAAAAGTATTCCGCGTAGCCATCGCGGGCCACCACCTGGGTGGAAGCCACCGCCGGCGTCAGCCCCAGCTCGGCCATCACCAGGCGCTCCAGCTCCGGGGGCACGTGGGCGTAGGTGCCCACCGCGCCGCTGATCTTGCCCCGGGCCACCGCCGCCCGGGCGTTGACCAGGCGTTGGCGATCGCGGGTGAACTCGGCGTAGAAGCCCAGCAGCTTCAGGCCGAAGGTCACCGGCTCGGCGTGGATGCCGTGGCTGCGCCCCATCTGGGGGGTGTGTTTATGCTCCAGGGCCCGGGTTTTGAGCGCCGCCAGAAGACGGTCCAGGGCGGCCAGGATCAACTCGGCGGAATCCCTGAGCAACAGGGCGTAGGCCGTGTCCAGGACGTCGCTGCTGGTCAGGCCCAGGTGGATGAAGCGGCTGGCCGGGCCCACATGCTCGGCCACGTTGGTCAAGAAGGCGATGACGTCGTGGCGGGTCTCCAGCTCGATCTGCTCGATCCGGGCCACGCTGAAGGCGGCCTTGGCCTCGATCTCGGCCAGCTCGGCGGCCGGGATCCGCCCCAGCTTATGCCAGGCCCGGCAGGCGGCCAGCTCCACCTTGAGCCAGTTGGCGTAGCGGTTCTCGTCGGTCCAGAGGTCGCCCATTTCCTTGAGCGTGTAGCGCGCGATCATGACTATCTCCGCGATGGTTGGCCCCGGCCTCCGCGCCGGGAGCCCGGCACCCGGTCATGGTAGCGGCCCGGCCAGGGCATGTCAATCGCGCCAGGCGGCCCAAGCGCCCCAAACCATTGCCTTGCCTGTTGCAAAGATCGCCCGTCTGGATTAACCTTGGGCGACAACCTTGTGAACATGAAACCCAACGGACCGCCGCCGTGCGCAGGGACACCCTCGCCAAGCACCACCATTCCCCGCGCCGCCGCGGCCCCCACCCGCCGGTCGCCCCCCCGCCACGTCCCTGGTGGCGCGCCTGGAGCCCCGACACCCCAGCCGGCGACCGTCTGGGCAGCCTGCTGTGGATCGTGGGCCTGGTGGGCCTGGTTTTGGGCCTGTCCCTGGCCTTCCATTTCGGCCGGCAGGCCGGGCAGGCCGAAAAAGCCTATCAAACCGTCTGGCAAAAGGCTCTGGACCTGGACCGGGAAGGGGTCACCTTCCATCGTCTGCGCCTGCCCCAGGGGGCCTGGCCCAACTATCAGTGGGGAACGCCCTTCGAGGGCGGCCTGGAATGGCCCCAGGGCCCCCTGCCCGGAGAGAACAAATACAAGCTCAAGGCCCTGGCCGGCCTGGAGCTGGAGGTCCCCCAGAAGCTCACCTTCCACCTGGTGGCCAACGACGCCGTCTCCATGTTCCTGGACGGCGAGCTGATTTTCGACCAATGGCGGCCCTGGCCCGGCGGCATCGACGCCCATTTCACCACCGAGGCCCCGGCCGGAAGGCTGCTTTTGGAGATCGACTATGTGCGGGTGCGCGGCCATGGGGGTCTGACCCTTGACATCCGTGACCAGGCCGGCCGCCAACTGGTGGTTCATCCCCTGCGCCCGGAGGTGGACGCCCCGGCCTGGCTCCAATTGCGCACCCAGCGCGAGGCCCTGAAAAAGCGCCAGCGGATCAGTCTGGCCCTGGCCCTGCTCCTGGCCCTGGCGCCCCTGGGCTACAAGCTGCTGCGCCACGGCCAGAACCTGGCCCGCCTGGGCCAGGGCCTCCTGCCCTGGGCCAACGGTTTTTGGCTGGGCTTCTGGCTGGTTATGCTGCGCCAGATGATTCTCTACCTACCCTCCGACGAGGGCGACAACTTGGTCCTGATGCTGGCCGTGCCCCTGACGGCGGGCCTGGCCGGGGCCCTGGTCCAGGCCGGGGTCCAGGCTGGCTTGACCCCGCGCGGCCAGGTCCGGGCCCAACGCCTGAAGCGCTGGTGGCTGGATCATGAGGCCTGGCTCCTGCCCGGTCTGGCCTTCTTGGGTCTGGTGGTTTTCTACCATCTGGCCATCACCGCCCAGGGCGGGGTTCTGCCCCACAATTACCTGGAAGCCCCCTGGGACGCCCGCCAGTACAAGGACATCGCCACCAACTGGTACTGGATGCGCCGCAACGACTTGGGCGGGGTCTGGGGCAACTACGCCTGGCATCCCTTCTTCCCGGCCCTGGCCCGGGGCCTGATCCGGCTGGGGGTGGATTCCTCCTGGGCCCTGCTGCTGGTGGCCTGGCCCATGGCCGTGGCGTCCTTTTACCTGCTCCACCGCGTGGCCCTGAGACTCTGGGGCGCGGGGGTGGCCCGCTGGGCGCTGTTGGCCCTGGCCTGTTATCCCTGCGCGTGGTACCTGCTGATCGGCTACCCCTACAGCACCGCCTTGGCCTTGGGCCTGGCCTATTTTCTGGCCCTGCACGCCGAGCGTTACGGCCTGGCCTGCCTTTTCGGCTATTTCCTGGGCATGACCTACCCCACCGGGGTTTTGTGCGGGGTTCTGCCCCTGTTCATGCTGGCCCCACGCATCGCCCGGGCCGAGAACCCCTGGCCCGAGCTGGGCCGGATGCTCCTGGCCGGGCTCGGCCCCGCCCTGGGGCTGATGACCTTTTGCCTGCACCACTGGTGGATGTTCAACGACTTCTGGCTGCCCATCGGTGGCCACGCCAACTGGGGCCGCCATCCCAACTGGCCCTGGCTCAGCATCATCGACGGCATCCTGGCCGAGCCGCCGCACTATCCCGAAGCCATCAACGTCCTGCTGATCATCATCACCCTGCTGGTCTTCGGCCATCGCCTGCGGGCCGAGCTCTGGGCCCTGCTCCTGGCGGTTTGGCTCTGCGGGCCGGCCACCGGCGACCTGGAGTCGGTCTACCGCCAGAACATCCTGCTCTGGCCACTGTTCCTGATGGTGGCCTCCTCCCCCCGCCCCCGCTGGCTCAAGGCGGCCTGGCTCTGGCTCTGGCTCTACTTCGCCCTCCGGTGGTACCTGCCCCTGTGGCTGGCCGGGGATTTGGTCTAGGCCGCTCCGCCCGGCCTGGGTTATCCTTAAGCCCCGGCCCGGTGTCAGGGCTTGCATGCAAGCCCGGCCCGGATCGCCCCCGCATCGGGCCAAGCCGCCGCCAACCCCGCGCCAAGGAGCCGCCATGACCCCCGAGCAGATGAGCCAGAAGGCGATGGACCTGTTCATGCAGCGCA
Source organism: Desulfarculus sp. (assembly GCA_020216625.1). GTDB lineage: Bacteria > Desulfobacterota > Desulfarculia > Desulfarculales > Desulfarculaceae > JACRDC01. Next base: position 88 of record JAIUYB010000335.1, on the reverse strand, counting down.
TGCATTGCAGCCAGGCGGTGGCCGCCGCCGGCCTCGAGTCCCTGGGCCTGGACCGGCCCGAGGTCATCAAGTCGCTGGGGGCCTTTGG
>JAIUYB010000334.1 GCA_020216625.1 Desulfarculus sp. | reverse complement strand
GACGGCCCGGACTTCTCCCAGCGGGTGGCCTGCTCCGACGGCCTGTGCATTGGCATCGTCGGCCCAGATGGCCGCTGCACCGAATGCGGCAAGCCCTACCAGCCCGAGGGCGGGCGGGAGTAGCGGCCGATGTACGAGCTCAAGGTCACCGGCCGCTTCGCCGCCGCCCATTCCCTGCGCAACTTCAAGGGCCGCTGCGAGGCCCTGCACGGCCACAACTGGCGGGTGGAGGTGGTGGTGCGCGGCTCGGAGTTGGACCAGGCTGATTTGCTCATGGATTTCGGCGAGTTGAAGAAGCTGATGCGCGAAGCCCTGGAGGAGCTGGACCACCGCCATCTCAACGAGGTGCCACCCTTCGACCGGGTCAACCCTTCCAGCGAGATGATCGCCAAACACCTTTGCCAGCGCATCGCCGCCGGACTGCCGTCCCAGGTGGCCATCGCCCGGGTCTCGGCCTGGGAGTCCGACGACAGCCGGGCCACCTATTTCCCGGACTAGGCCCCTCTCCGGCCGGGAGCCACTCTCGGCCGGGGGTTTGACAATCCCGCGCCGCCGGGCATATCATTCCAGGAACGGGCCCTGGGTATTGTTGGCGAGGAGGCGTCCCATGTGCGATTGCTGCGGCAAGGGCCATAGCCATGAGCATGGCCACCAGCACGACCACGAGCATGACCACGAGCACCATCATCATGACCACGACCATCACCACGGGCATGACCACGACCACCCCCACGACCACCACCATGGTCCGGTTTTCAGCGTGATCGAGCCCGCGCCCCCGGCCGGCAAGCGCTCCGGCTCCTGACCCAGGCCCGGTCCGGCCCCGGGTCCCGCCCGGGTGGGCCAACGCCATGGCAAACCCCATCGCCAAACTCAGCCCCGCCGGGGTGTTGACGGGCTCTTTCGGTGTGATCATCCTCCTGGGGGCGGCCGCTCTGCGCCTACCCTGGGTGCAGGGTTCCACGCCGGTCTCGTTTCTGGATTGCCTGTTCACCTCCACCAGCGCGGTCTGCGTCACCGGCCTGATCACGGTGGACACCGCCAGCGCCTGGAATCCCTGGGGCAAGGCCCTGATCGCGGCGCTGATCCAGGCCGGCGGCCTGGGCATCATGACCTTCTCCATGGCCATGGTCTTTTTGGCCGGCAAAAAACCCAGCATTCGCACGCATTTGGCCCTGCGCGGAGCCCTGGGGCCGGTGCCGGGCACCGAGATCGGGCGCCTGGCCCGGGACGTGATTCTCTACACCCTGGTCATCGAGTCCATTGGCTTCCTGCTGCTTTGGTTGCGCTTCGGCCAAGACATGGACTGGCTATCGGCCATGGGCGTGGCCGGGTTCCACGCCGTCAGCGCCTTTTGCAACGCGGGCTTTTCCACCTTCAGCGACAACCTGGAGCAATATCCCCACGACCCCCTGATCAACCTGGTGATCATGGCCCTGATCGTGCTGGGCGGCCTGGGTTTCGTGGTCCTGCGCGAGACACGGGCCTGGATCGCGGCCCGGGTGCTGGGCCGCCGGCGTCCGCGTCTGAGCCTGCACACTCGCACCGTGTTGTACACCACCGCCTTCCTGATCGTGGCCGGAGCGGGGGCGATCTACCTGCTGGAGTGGCTGAGCAACGGCGGCGCGGTCTGGAAGGGCAGTCTGTGGCCGGTGATCTTCGCCGCCGTCACCCCCCGCACCGCCGGCTTCGACACCATCGCTCCGGCCCAACTCAGCAACGGCACCTTGCTTTTCACCATCCTGTTGATGTTCGTGGGTGGCAGCCCCGGCTCTTGCGCCGGCGGGATCAAGACCACCACCCTGGCCACCCTGGTGGCCCTGGCCCGCAGCAAGCTTCACGGCCAGGCCGGGGTCTCGCTGGGCCGGCGCAGCCTTCCCCCCGGCCAGGTGGGCGAGGCCACCACCCTGGTCCTGGGCTCCACCATGGTGGTGGTGCTGGCGGTGTTGTTTCTGGCCAGCCTGGGCGGCGACCTGGTGGGCCACGACCGGGGCGAGGTCCTGGCCTTCGCCTTCGAGGCGGTCAGCGCCTTCGGCACCGTGGGCCTGAGCATGGGCATCACCTACGACCTGCACCCCCAGGCCAAGGTGATTCTGATCCTGTTGATGTTCATCGGCCGCCTGGGTCCCCTGACCCTGATCTACATGCTGGCCGAACGCTACAGCCCTCGGCGCTTTCAACTGGCCGAGGAGCGAATCATGCTGGGCTAGGCGGAGGCTCGCGCTCTGTCGGTGAGCCGCGCCAACCGGACCATGGGCGCGGCCTGAAAGGAGACCTTGCCATGCACGTGGCGGTGATCGGACTGGGCAACTTCGGGGCCAGCCTGGCCCGGCGGCTGGCCGAGCTGGGCCATCACGTCAGCGTGGTGGACACCGACCCCAAGGCGGTGAACCGGGTGCAGGACGTCTGCGAGCAGGCGGTGGTGGCCGACGCCACCGACCGCGGCGTGCTGGAGGAGGTCGGGCTGAACCTGGTGGACGCGGCCGTGGTCAGCCTGGGCGACAACCTGGGGGCCAGCATCCTGGCCACCCTGCACCTGAAGGAGATGAAGATCAAGCGTATCGTGGCCAAGGCCGTCAGTCCCGACCACGAGAAGATCCTGAAGCGGGTGGGGGCCAGCGAGGTGGTTTTTCCCGAGCGCGACGTGGCCCTGCGCCTGGCCGGCACCCTAAGCCACCCCAACCTGCTGGACTACCTGCCCATCGGCCAGGAGTTCAGCGTGGCCGAGCTGGCCCCGCCCCCGGATTTCGTGGGCAAGACCATCCTGGAGCTGGACCTGCGCCGCAACCACGGCATCAACGTCATCGCGGTGCGCGAGCTGGTGCCCGAGCGCCTGAGCCTGTTGATCGAGCCCAAGTACGTGATCAAGGACTCCGACATCCTGGTGGTGGTGGGCCGCCAGGAGGACATCGAGAAGCTGCACAAGCCCCCCCGCTAAGCGGCTGGTGAAAACCGCCGCCTGGGATATAATTTGCCCCAGGTCGCCGCCCGGCCCCCGGTCCCGCCGGTGGTCAGGCGGCCTTGTTTTCCCCCCGGCCCAGGCAAAGGCGATGTCTCCTCCCTCCACCCGGCTGGAAATCCTGGCCTTGAGCGTGGCCACCTTCATCTCCATGCTGGGGGTGGGGATCCTGGTGCCCATCCTGCCGGTCTGGGCCAAGGAGCTGGGGGCTTCGGCCTTCGTGCTGGGGATGATCTTCAGCTCCTTCTCCGCCGCCCGGGCGGTGGTGGTGCCCTACGTGGGCGCGCTCTGCGACCGCTACGGCCGCAAGCGCTTCCTGGTGGCCGGCATGCTGGGCTACGCCATCTTGGCCCTGGCCCTGGTCTGGACCAGCACCCCCCTGGGCATCATCATGAACCGCACCATTCAGGGCGTTTTCGCCGCCCTGATCATGCCGGTCTCCATGGCCATGGTGGCCGACCTGGCCCCGGGCGGGTTCGAAGGCCGCAGCTTTGGAACCTTCAACACCTGGTTTTTACTGGGCTTCGGGGTGGGCCCAGTCATCGGCGGCCTGGTCTACGACCTCTATGGGGTGGAGGCCAATTTCCTCCTGATGTCCGGGCTGTGCTTCATCAGCCTGGGGCTCATCGTCTGGCTGGTCAAGGAAGTTCCGGCCGACCAGCGGGTGCGCGAGGCCACCGGCTGGGCCCAGCAATTGGCCCTGTTGCGCTCGCCGGGCATGGCCGCCATCTGCCTGTGCCGGGTGGGTCAGGCCTTTGGCATGGGGGCCTACATCGCCTTCCTGCCGGTGCTGGGCGCGGGCCAGGGCTGCTCCACCGCCCAGGTGGGCCTGCTCCTGACCATCAACTCCCTGGTGATGACCAGCCTGCAGCCCATCGCCGGCCGCCTGGCCGACCGCTGGCCCCGCCTGGGCATGGCGGTGGGGGCCACGGTGCTGGCCGCCCTGGGCAAGGGCCTGATGCCCCTGGCCGGCGGCTTCCCCCTGCTCCTGGTTTTCAATATC
>JAIUYB010000333.1 GCA_020216625.1 Desulfarculus sp. | reverse complement strand
AACAGCACGTTGGCCTCGCTGGCGGCCAGGTCGGGCAGCATTTCGAAAAGGTCGCGCATGGGCTCGGAATCACCGACGATGTCCGAGAATCCGCAGCGTCCGGCCAGGGCCGCGCCGTCCTGGAGATCGGCCAGGGGTCGGAAGGTCTCCACCGCCCCCACCACCATCCCGTCGGCGTCCTTGACCACGCTGGTGTTGATCAGCAGCCCCAGCCGGGCCCCGCCCTTGTCCAGGATGCGCACGTCCTGGTCCATCCGGGTCAGACCGGTCTCCAAGGTGGTGCGCAGGGGGCAGCCGGTTTGGCAGAGATCGGAGCGGAAGATGTCCCAGCAGTGGCGGCCCAGGACCTCCTGACGGCTGTAGCCGGTGATCCGCTCGGCGGTGTGGTTGAAGGAGGTGATGCGCCAGCGGGTGTTGATGGTGAAGATGCCCTCGGCCATGCTCTCGAAGAGCGTTTGATAGCCCAGGCGGGGCAGGACCGGCAGACTCTCGTCCAGGCCGGGCTGGGGGGCGTCCTCCGGACGGAAGCTGAGCAGCGCCCCCAGGGGCTGGCGCCCGCCGCCCAACACCGGGGTCACCTCCAGCACGCAGTCGTGCCCCCGGCCGGCGGCGTCCAGCAGGCGCACCTCCATCTCCGGGGTGGCCTCGCCCTGGCCCAGGGCCGCCTCCAGGGCGCTCTGCACCAGGCCCAGGCTGGGGCCCTCCACCAGCTCCTCCAGGCGCAGGGGATCGCCGGGTTGCACCTCGCGCCCCAGCATGACCCCGGCCCGCTGATTGGCGGCCATCAGGCGCAGGGCGCGGTCGACGATGATGGCCCCGGCCTCCATGCCCCAGATCACGGGATCGGGGCCGTCCCCCGTTGGCCTCACCCCTCTCTCGGCGCTCATCGGGTCCAATTTCCTGTCCATCCGGGACGGTTCAGCCCAGGATGGTCTCCACTTCCTTGTCGGTGAGGAAGGACGACACGTTCCAGCACAGCTCCCGCACCGCCTTCTCGCCCAGGCCGGGCGTCAGCAGGGCCAGGCCATCGAAGCCCTGCCCCTTGGCGATCAGGACCAGTTGCCGCAGCCTGCCCAGGGTGGCCTCTCCGCCGGGGGCGTGGGCGGCCTCGTAGGCCCGCACCAGGCTGTTGACCCGGGTCACGGAACAGCGCTTGCAGGTTCGATCGGGCTCCATGCGCGCCTCCTGTCGATTGCCGGTGTCCCTTTATGTTACATATATCAGAAAACGGCGACCGATAAGGCAGCGGATTGGCCGCCGGCGATCCAGCGGTCGCCCTCCTCCGGTCCGGGAGGAGCGAATGGCCACCAACCGGCCGGGGGCTTCCGCACCGGCCAGATCCAACCATTGGGGAGCGCCGTGGCCCGCGCCGAACTGCTCAACCAAATCTATGACAACATGGAGGCCATCAACCAGTGGGGGGCCTCCCACGGGCCGGTGTTGTTTCGGTCCATCCTGGCCCTGGTGGTGGTGGTGCTGTTGGCCAAGGTGGTGGGACGCTTGCTCAAGGCCTTGCTCATCCACCTGGGCCTGGACGAGCGACGGGCCATAAAGGTCGTCACCATCATGCACGGGGTGCTGTTCGCGGCGCTGCTGCTGGTGACGTTGCATCTGCTGGGTTTCGAGACCATGCTGCTGATCCGCATGGTTTCCATCCTGGCCCTGCTGGCCCTGATGGCCTATCTCCTGTTCAAACCCTACCTGCCCCAGGTGCCCTTCAAGGTGGGCGACATCATCCAGGCCGGCAACCAACTGGGCACGGTGTTGGCCATCTCCTTCCTCCACACCAGGCTCAAGACCCTGGACGGCAAGATCGTCATCATCCCCAACCACAAAGTCCTCAACGACCTTTTGGTCAACTACTCCGCCAACCCTTACCGGCGGGTGGACATCGAATTCTTCATCCGTTACGGGGAGGACCTGGACCGGGTGCGGGCGCTGGTGCTGGAGGCCATGGCCGGCGACGAGCGGGTGCTGCAAAAATACAACCCCCGGGTGGTGGTGCGCGGCATCCGGCCCAGCTACATCGAGATGCAGGCCCGCTTCTGGGTGGAGCGCAAGCACTCGCTGGTGATCCGCTGGGCCATCCGGGAGGCCATCATCAAGCAATTGGCCCGGTCCGGGGTGGTCATGGCCGCCGAGCGCCAGGAATACATCCAGTACCCGGCGCCCTCGCCCCCCCAGGCCGGGGATTAGCCCCCGGCCCCGCGGTTCGCTCCCTCAACCCCCCATTTCCGGCCCCTCCGGCCAGCCCCCAACCCGGTCAGCCGACCTTGGTCGCGGCGGGGTTCAGCCTCGCGCCACCGCGGCTTGGACCTCGCCGACCCGGCCCGTCCCGCCCTCATCCGCCGCCAGCAGGGCCAGGGTGGCGTCGAGGTCGTCGGATTTCAGCGACTGGCGACAGAGGCAGCCGCAGAGGAAGTCGATGGCCTTGGGCGAGGCGATGGGCGCGAAGCCGTATACCCACTGGGCCTCTTTCTGGCAGAGCGCGGCCTGGTCCTCGCCGCTGGCCAGGCGCTGGCGGAGCTGGTGGTGGTAGACCCGGGTGGCGGCCAGGGCCTTGTGCATGAACTCGCTCAGCTCGCCGTGGACCGCGCCGTTGTGGCTCAACAGCGCCAACCGGGCCGGAAGCTGGGCCAGGCGCAGGATGCTGGCCAGGTAGTCGCGCAGGCTGGCGAAATAGTTGGGCCAGATCAGGTCCAGGCCGGGATCGAAATAGCCGGTCATGTCCCCCAGGGCGGCGATCCCCTGGCCGGCGGCGTGATAGGCCACATGGCAGGAGGAATGCCCCGGGGTCTGGTGGGCGGTCCAGACCACCCCGCGGCCCAGGTCCAGGCTCTCGCCCTGGGCCAGCACCCGGTCCACCCGGAAGTCATGGCGCTCCAGCTCGGGCAAGGGGCCGTCCAACTGGCCGTTGTTCACGAAAATCTTCTGGATCATGCGGTCGGCGGGCAGGAACTGCTCCAGGGCCTGGGGCGAGGCCAGGTGGGCCGCCGCTTTTGGGCCGGCCACCAGCTCCAGGTGGGGCCAGAGCTTTCGCAGGCGGGGGACCGCGCCGATGTGGTCGGCGTGGGTGTGGGTCAGGGCGATATAGCGGATGCGCTCGGGCGCGAGGCCCAGGCTGGCCACCTGCTGGGCGATCAGCCCGGCGGTGGCCGAGGTCCCGCCCTCGATGAGCAGGCCCACCTCGCCCAGGGAGAGATAGACCGGGAACTTGGTGGTGCCGAGCTGGTAGAGGTCCTGGCCGAGGCGGATGGGGGGGTGGCTCTGGGCGTCCATGGTGGTTCTCCTGGGGTTTTGGCGGTGCGCGTGTTGCGCCCGCTGGGTGTTCAGACAAAAAGAAAGGCCGTGGGCGGAGTCCGCCCACGGCCTGGGTAGTCGCGTGTTTTGTCGTCAACTAACCCGTGGGCAGACCTCTCCCGCTAAAGAAAAAGCTAAATCGAGTGGTCAGCAGGAAATGCATTGGGGGGGCTCTTCCCTCGGGTTAATGGATGATGATCCTATAACTAGTTAAATATCTCCGGCCTGTCAAGCTTCATTTTCGTCAACCGTTCAGGGGGCCAGGGCCGCGCGCTGCAGGGCCTTGGGCACCCACCAGCGGATGAAGTTGTAGCTGATGCCGGCCGGCGCGGGCTCGATGCCCTGGAAGCGGGCGTGGACGATGGGCAGCGCGTCCGGGGTGTAGAGAAAGGTGTAGGGCAGGTCGGTGGCCAGGATGGTCTGCACCTGGTCGTAGATGGCCTTGCGCCGGACGGGATCGAAGATCCGCCGGCCCTCGGCCAGCAGCCGGTCCACCTCGGGATTGCGGTAGGCGTTGAAGTTGAGCTTGCCCGGGCCGATGTTGGCGCTGCTGAAGATGTCGTGGATGTCCGGGTCCTGGGGGATGGTCCAGGCCAGCAGCACCGCGTCGAAACGGCCCTTGTTGACGAACTCGCGGATGAAGGCCGCCCACTCAATCACCCGCA
>JAIUYB010000332.1 GCA_020216625.1 Desulfarculus sp. | reverse complement strand
AACGCGGCCAAGGTGGGCAGTCTGGTGGCCGAGATCGCCGCGGCCAGCAGCGAACAAGCCCAGGGCATCGAACAGGTCAACCGGGCTGCTTTGGAAATGGACAAGGTGACCCAGCTCAACGCGGCCAACGCCGAGCAGTCGGCCGCCGCCTCGGAGGAGCTGACCGGCCAGGCGGTGTACATGCAGGACTTCGTGGCAGACCTGGCGGCCTTGGTGGGCGGCGTGCGCCAGCGCCACAACGGCGGGCAAATCGCCGCCCTCCCGGAACTCGCGGTCGCGTCCACCCGGTCGGGGAGCGCCGAAAGCGTCATGGATCATAAGCGCAAGGCCCAGGAATTGATACCTTTCCATGATGACGAGGGCGAGTTCTAGCGCCGGCCGGGCCGGCCGGAGGAGATCGCGCGGCCAGCCAAATGACGGGATGAAAAACCAGGCGCGGCCCTTTCCCTCTGGGGGAGGCCGCGCCTGGTCGTCTGTTGACCGAGAGGCCCTAGTCCTTGGGCGTCAGCTTGCCGGCCCGCAGCAGAACCGCCAGCTCCTCGGCCGGCAGCGGCCGGCTGTACAGAAATCCCTGCACGTAGTCGCAGCCCAGGTTGCGCAAGAAATTCAGTTGCTCGCGCGTCTCCACCCCCTCGGCGATCACCTTCAGGCGCAGGGTGTGGGCCATGGACACGATGGCCTCGGTGATGGTCGCCGCGTCGCTGTCGCTGGGCAGATCCTTGATGAAGGAGCGGTCGATCTTCAACAGGTCGATGGCGAAGCGGCGCAGGTAATTGAGGGAGGAATAGCCCGTGCCGAAGTCGTCCAGGGACAGAGTCAGGCCCAGGGCGTGCAAGCGGCGCAGGGTGCCGCTGGTGGCATCCAGGTTGGCCATGGCGGTGCTTTCGGTGATCTCCAACTCCAGCATCGCCGGGGCCAGGCCGGTTTGCTCCAGGACTCCGGCGATTCGCTCCACCAGGTCGGGTTGGTTGAACTGGCGGGCGGAGAGGTTCACCGCCAGGCGCAGTCGGTAATGGCCCTGCCGGGCCCATTCCGCGGTCTGGCGGCAGGCCGCCTCCAGCACCTTTTGCCCGATGGACAGGATCAGGCCGGTCTCCTCGGCCAGGGGGATGAACTGGTCGGGCGGGATCATCTCGCCGCTTGGCGGCCGCCAACGCACCAGGGCCTCGATCCCCACCACCTGTTCGGTGAACAGGTCCACCTGCGGCTGGTAATGGACCAGGAACTCGTCGCGCTCCACCGCCCGGCGCAGGGCGCTCAACATCTCCTGGCGTTGGCGCGCCCGCTGATTCATGGCCGGGGTGAACAGGCGGTAGGTGTTGCGTCCCTGCTCCTTGGCCCGATACATGGCCATGTCCGCGTTCTTGACCAGCGTTTCCAGGTCGTCGCCGTCATTGGGATAGATGGTGATGCCAATGCTGCAGGTGATGTAAAGCTCGTGGCCCCGCAATGAAAACGGCTTCTCCAAGTCCTCGATGATCCGCCCCGCCACCGCCACCGCCTGGTCGACCTCCCCCAGCTCCGGCAGGATCATGATGAACTCGTCTCCACCCAGGCGGCAGACGGTGTCCTCCTGCCGCACCGACCGCTTCAGGCGCTGGGCCACTTCCTGCAACAGCAGATCCCCCACCGCGTGGCCCAGGCTGTCGTTGATGGTCTTGAAATGGTCCAGGTCCAGGAACACCACGGCCAGGCTCTCGCCCCCGCGCCGGGCCCGGGACAGGGCCATCTCCAGGCGGTCGTTGAACAACTGGCGGTTGGGCAGGCCGGTCAGGGCGTCGTGATAGGCCTGGTGCCTGATCTGCTCCTCGCTGCGCTTGATCTCGGTGATGTCGTGGAACACCGCCACATAATGGGTGGGCTCGCCCGCGGCGTCCTTGATCACGCTGATGGTCAGCCACTCCGGATAAGCCTCGCCGCTTTTGCGGCGGTTCCAGATCTCGCCGCTCCAGTGCCCATTCTCCACGATGTCGCGCCACATGGCGGCGTAGAATTCGGCGTCGTGGCGGTCGCTCTTGAGCACCCGGGGATTGCGGCCCAGCACCTCCTCGGCCGAGTAGCCGGTGATGTGGGTGAAGCCGGGGTTGACCATCTGGATGGTTCCCCGGGTGTCGGTGACGGAGATGCCCTCGATGGTGTTTTCGAAGACCTTGGCCAGGAGCTGGATCTGCTCCTGGGCCTGGCGGCGCTCGGTGATGTCGCGCACCATGCTTAGCAGGCGGTCGTGTTCGCCGATCCGGGCCCGCTTCAGGCTGACTTCGGCCCAGAACAGGCTGCCATCCTTTTTGCGGGCCTGCCACTCGAAGACCTGGGGCTGGCCGGCCACCGCCCGCATGATCATTTCGAGCGCCTGCTCCTGGCCGTAATGGGGTGGACCGGCGCTCAGGGCCTCCACGTTGAGCCGGCGGGCCTCCTCGGGGGAATAGCCATAGAGATCCACCGCGGCCTGGTTCACGTCCAGGATGGAGCCATCCTGGACGTCGTGAATGAAGATGGCGTCGCCCACCGAATTGAAGACGGCCCGGTAGTTGGCCTCGCTGGCGGCCAGGCGCTGCTCGTATTGCCTGATCTCGGTCACGTCCATGCCGTAGAGGTTCAGGTAGCCCGACTCCGGCACCGGAGCCAAGACGAAGACCAGGTGCCTTCCGTTCTGGCGGGTCTCGTAGCGTTGGGCGTCGCCCTGGGCGATGGCCTCCTCCAGGGCCGGCAACCAGTTGGGGGGCGTCTCCCCCCCCACCTGCAACCCCCAAGACGTCAAGAGCTTCTGGGCGGTGGGGTTGGCGTAGAGCAGTTGGCCCTGGCTGGTGACGCGCAACACCGGGTTTGGGCTCTCCTCCAGGATACGAGCCAAGACCCCGATGGTCTCCTGGGCCTGACGGCGCTCGGTTATGTCGTTGATCACCAACTGCACCGCCGGCCGGTCGCCGTATTCCAGGCGCGCGCCATGGATCTCGGCCGGGAACTCCACCCCGTCGGCGCGGCGCAGCATGGCCTCCAGATGGGTGGCGGCGGCGTCCGTTCCCGCCATGGCCTGCAGGACTCCCACCATCCGCGGGCGCTCGCCCGGGGCGACATGCTCCAGGGGATCGGACCCCAACAGGGCGCCCGGGTCGGGCAGGCCGAAGACGTCCGCCGCCTGGGAGTTGGCGAAGACAATGCGCCCGTCCTGGACGATGGCCACCGCCAGGGGCAACTGAGCCACCAGGTTGCGATAGCGGGTCCGGCTTTCCCGCAGCGCCTGTTCGGCCCGCACCCGCTCCGTGACTTCCATGTGGGAGATGACCACCCCGCCCCGGGATCGCTCCAGGGGGGAGACGGTCATCAGGAACCAGTGCTGGGAGCCATCCGGGGCGTGGCAGGGATATTCCTGCTGGTAACTGTCCCGCCGGCCCTCCAGCACCGCCTGGATGCCGTCCAGGGCCTGGGCGGCGGTCTGGTCCCCGGTGGTGGCCTGGGCCAACACCTGGAGATAATTCACCCCCACTCCCACTTGGCTGGCCGTCATCCCCGCCGCCCGGCCAAACTCCTCCCAGGCCTGATTGACCGCGATGATGAACCCGGCTGGGTTGAGCACGGCGATGTGGGCGGGCAAGGAGCTCAGCACCGACCGCAGCATCGCCTCTTGGGCGGCCAGATCACGGCGGGCCTGCTCGCGGGAGGTGATGTCCAGCATGATGCCGTGCTTTGACACCCGGCCGTCGGGATGCACCAAGGGCGAGAGCACCGAATAGTACCAGCGCTGGTCGTTGGGGTTGAAAACCTCCCTGCGCACGGTCTGGCCGCCCACCACGGCGCCATTGGCGCACCAGCGGCAGGGGGCCGGACTGCCGTGCACCGCCTGGTGGCAGAGCTCGCCCACCGGGTCGCGGCCCAGGTGACGGCGCAGGCGCTCGTTGACGAACTCCAGGCGGTTGTCGGCCGAGCAGATGTAGACGAAGCCCTCGAAGCCGTCGACGATGGCCTGCAG
>JAIUYB010000331.1 GCA_020216625.1 Desulfarculus sp. | reverse complement strand
GATCTCCCCGCCGGGCCCGGAAACGCGCAACTGGTCCAGAGCCTCGCGCTCCTCGGCGCTGGGGGCCACCGGCTGGCCCACCGCCCCGGCCGGGACGGCCAAGCCCAGGACCAGCACCAGGGTCAATAGCCAGGTCATGCGATTGGCTGTGCGAGGAGGAACCAAGCCACCACCCCCGTACCGGCCGCCCGCGCTCGATTGCGCGCCGCGCCGGTCCTGAGCGGGATTATACCCCAGGCCCTGGCGGCCCGCCCCTGGGCCTAGGGTTTGACCAGCTCCACCCGCTGGTTCTGGGCCCGTCCCTCGGCGGTTTCGTTGGTGGTCAGGGGCTTGTCCGGACCCCAGCCCTTGGCGCTCAGGCGTTGGCGCGCCACCCCGGCCTGGACCAGGGCCTGGACCACGGCCTGGGCCCGGCGCAGGCTCAGGGCGCGGTTGTCCTCGGCCCGGCCCTGGTCGTCGGTGTGCCCCTCCACCCGCAATGACAACTGCGGGTGTTCCTTAAGCATTTCCGCGACGATGCCCAGCACCGGCCTAGCCTCGGGCTTGAGTTCGGCCCGGCCGGGATCAAAATCCAGATACAAGGCCACCCGGCCGTCTTTTTCCAGCGCGGCCAGCAACTCGTCTTGCTCGCTCTCGGCCGGTGGCGCGCCCTTGCTCAAGGCCAAAAGGTCATAGCTCAGGCCGTCCATGGCCGGCTCCACCTGCAGCCAGGTCTCCCGACCCTCGGCCGACAGCCGGTAGACCCCCTGCAGCACCGCCTCCGCGCTCTCGCCCTGATAGACGATCTCGCCCCCGGCCTGAAGGGTCAAGGCGCTGTAATGAGCCAGGATCTCCTCCGGACGCAGGGGCTTGGCGCCGTTAGGAAGTTGGTAGCGGGCGCGGCTCAACTGGCCCTCCTGGCGCTGGCTGGTGGTGGCGCTGGTGGGGAAGTCGGCCGCGCCCAGGCGGTGTTCGTAGGCCACGATCTCGAACCCGGGCAACCGGGCCAGGCCGGCGGGATCTTGGGCGTTGGTGACATCGCCCGGCGCGGCCTGGGCCAGGCCCACGGCCAGGAACAGCCCCAGCAGGCAGAGGACATGGCTTTTCATCGGCGCGGCCTCCAGCAAGGGACGCCGGCCCGCGCCGGGGGTTGGCGGCGACGGGTCGGCCACTGGCAAGGATTCTAGGGCCGGCTTCGGGCCTGGGTCAAGGCCGCCGGGAGGCCATCAAGGCTCCCACTGGTCTAACCCACCACCCAGACGGCCAAGTCCGCCCCCTTGTGCAGGATGCGGTCGCTGACGTGGCCCATGAAAAACGACTGACCGTGCCCCCGGCGGCCGATGACCACGGTGCCGTAGTCCCCTTGGCGCGCCTGGGCCAGGATGGCCCGGCTGACGCTGTCGCCATTCTGGCTCAGGAGGACCCGCACCCGCGAGGGCTTGATTCCGCCCTCGGCCATGATCTCCAGGGCCCGGGCGGTGAACTGGCTCATCTGGCGGCGGTCCAGGGCCTGGAGTTGCGCCTCCAGGTCCTGATCATCCTCCGGCCCCAGCTCCGGCCGGCGGAAATTGGTCAGGTTGGCCCCCACGTGAAACAGCGTCACTTCGCAGGCGGGGTTGTCGCCCAACATGAAGGCCAGATGATCCACGGTCTTTAGCGAGGCCGAGGAGCCATCCACCGCGCAGAGCACCCGGTGGCTCGTGACCCGGTCTCCCACCACCCAGACCGGAACCCGGTCGGCGTGCTGCACCACCTTGTTGGCCACGCTGCCCAGGAAGACCTCCTGGAGACGGTTGGCCCCCCGGCGGCCCAACACCACCGCGTCATAGAGGCCGCGCTCGGCCTCGAACAGGATGTCCTTGGCCAGCCCCGCCACCCGGGGCCGCATCCTCACCTCCACCTTGTCCGGGGCGAAGCCATAGGATAGCAACTGCTCCCGGGCCCGCTCCAGCCGCTCCTCGGCGCTCTGGCGAAAACGCTCCTCCAGTTGAGTCACCAAGCGGTGGCTCTCTGGCTCGGCCTGGCCATGCCGCCGCAGATGGGGCGGGATGGGATCCATGACGTGATACAACACCACCCCCAAATCGTTGATCACCGCCGCCTCCATCATGGCCAGATAAGCCAAGGTGTTTAGGGAGGCGACCGAGCCGTCCAGGGCCAGCAATACCTTCTTTTCCATGCGCACCAATCCGAACCTTTTGGCCTAGCCAGGGTCACGGGGCTTTCGGAGTCAATATATTAGCGTGGTTAATCCTGCGCCACCTCATCGGGGATGGGTCTTTTCCCTCAAAACCGTTGGTGATTTCCCTGGAACTACCCTCGCGGACATACTATACTGAAGGTGACGGAAGGGAGAATGGCGCCTGTCATGCGGATGGGAAGAAGCATAGGCGGCAGCGACCGTTGGGGGCGGCGCCGGGCGGACGAAGAAGGAGGTGGGCGCTCCGAGGTTCCCGGACGGGAAACCTTGGTGGTGAGCGAAAAGGTCCCGGCCTACATGGCGGCGATCAAGAAGCTGCTGGAGCCGGGCAGGCCCGGCGGCGGAGCCGACGCCGTCGGCGAGCGACTGCCTCCTCTACCCGATTTCAAGCTTCTCGCCCGGGCGGTGCTGCGCCCGCGCGAGCTGGTGGATCTCATTCTGCGTCTGGACCTGGAGTCCGACGACATCGACGTGCGGCGCTGCATGCTGCACGATCCCGACCTGTCGGGCCGGGTGATCCTCTCCCAGACCTCCCCCCCCATCCTGGTCTCCCAGATCAACAAGGTGATGGAGGTGTCGTTCCTCTATCGCCAGTTCACCGACGCCGGCCCCATCTGGCGGCGGGTGGGCTACCGCGCCCCCCTGCTCCAGGTTCTGCAGCGCTACCAGGTCTCGCCCGGGGTGGTGGAGCCGGCCCTGGTCTTTCCCCGGCCCAAGGCCCTCAAGCCCAGCAGCGTAAGGCTCTATTTCCGGGTCAAGCCGCCCCTGGAGCTGGACCTGCACCTGTTTTTGATGCCAGAAAAAGTCGAGGTGAGGGTGGTGGATATTTCCGCCGGGGGGGTGAGCTTCTATCATCCCTACGGCGTCCCCATCAGCCCGGGTAGCCGACTCAACCTGCTGTTGCAGGTGGGCAATTTCTACCTGAACCTCCGGGCCCGGGCGGTTCGCGCCGCCGAGCCCGAGACCGGCCAACGCGCGGTTGCGACCTATTACGGCGCGGTCTTCGAAAATCTCGACCACAACATCCGCCGCCAACTCCTGCGTCTAGTCACCGAGATCAACCGCCTGGTCCTGGCCCGCGGCTCCGGCTCGGCCTTCTGACCCCTTGACCTCCACGCCGTCACCCCCACCGGCCCCCGAAAGCCGGCCGTGGCTTGGCGTCGATGTGGCGCGCCGGTCCCTTGGCCTGCGGTCCGCCGGTCCAGGGTTCAAGGCTGGTTTGGCGTTAGTTGGGGCCGCCCATGGGCATGGAGAGAATCTGGGCCGGGCCCTGCATGCGGGTCTGCTGGCCACCGGGCCAGAGCGAGCAGGGTTGGCAGGAAAAACCAGGCCACTGGCGGCGCACCACCACTTGGAGGCAGACCGGATACAAGCCGCAAGCCAGGTTGCGGTGCTCCTTGACCTCGTCAAAGCCCAGGGAGCGCCCGAAATAGGCCGGTCCGTGGGGGCGGTGGCTGCGATGACGCATGACGATTGGCTCCGATGGCTGTAGACCCTGCGAAGATATCACAACCGGACATGGTTTTCCATCCTCCGCCCCACGTCCGCGGGTTAAGCCTTGTCAGGCCGGTCGGCCGGAGCTAACCTTAGGCCATGGATCGCATCTTCGAGGCACAGGAGGCCCAGGCCTACGAGGACTGGCTGGACACCCGGCCCGGGTTGGCCTATCAGGCCGCCTCCAACCGGTTGCTGGACCGGGTTCTGGATTACCGCCCGGGGTGGCGGGTGCTGGACGTGGGCTGCGGCCTGGGGGTGCATCTGCAACACCT
>JAIUYB010000330.1 GCA_020216625.1 Desulfarculus sp. | reverse complement strand
GATGACATGCACCTGCTTCTTGGCCCCGCTGATGGCCTCCACCGGGCAGCGGCGGGCGCAGATGCCGCAGGCCTGGCACTTCTGGGGGTCGATGTAGTAGGCCGCCGGGTTGGTCAGGAGGGCCTCCACCTCGTCCTTCTGGAAGAAGTCGGGATAGGCCGCCGGCGAGGTCAGGCGCTGGTTCAGCTTGTCGTTGGTGCGCACCTTGAGGTAAGGCACCAGCTTGCCGACCTCGGCGATGCGCCCCCTCAGCTCCTCCAGCCCCACTCCCTCGCTGGAGCCCAACGGCCCCAGCTCCTTGATCTGGCGGCTGAATTCGTCCGCCACCTCGGCGAAGCGCAGGCCGTCGGCGGCGGACATGAACTCCACCCGCAGCCGGTCGGGGTTGACGCCCATGAACTCCATGATCTTCTTGGCCAACAGCACCGTGGTCAAGGCGTGGTAGTTGCCATGGGTGACGTAGTTGCACTCATTGAGCTTGCATCCGCCGATGAAGACCCCGTCCATGCCGTTGTGCAAGGCGCGGAGGATGAACTCCAGGTCCACCCTGCCGGAGCACATCACGCGGATCACCCTGATTTCAGTCGCGTATTGTAGTCTGGAAACTCCAGCCATGTCGGCGGCGCCGTACGCTCACCAATGGCAGAGGAATCCGATGATCCGGGGCTTGAAGTTGGGGCTGACGCTCATCGCTCATCACCTCTGGGCAAGTTGGGAAGCCAAGTTCCGATCATTTTCCTAGTCCTGGCCCACCGCGCGGGCCAGCGTCCGATCGCCGATCGGCTGCGGCGCGGCGGCGTCGATCTGGGTCATGATCTCTTCGTTGGTGAAGTGTTGCAAGTAGATGGCCCCGGTGGGGCACTTGGCGTTGCACAGCCCGTCGCCCTTGCACAGCACCGGGTTGACCACTGCCTTGTTGCCCTCGCGCCCCTTCCGGAACTCGATGGCCCCGTAGGCGCAGACCGCGATGCAGGCCCCGCAGCCCATGCAGCGCTTCTCGTCCACCTCGCAGACCGAGCCCGAGACGGTGACCGTGTCGTGGGAGAGCAGGGTCAGGGCCCGGCCGGCCGCCCCGTAGGCCTGGTTGACCGTCTCGGGGATGTGCTTGGGATAGTGGGCCGCGCCGCAGAGATACACGCCGTCGGTGGAGAACTCCACCGGCTTGAGCTTGACGTGAGCCTCCTTGAAGAAGTCGTCCGGCCCCAGGGAGACCTTGAACTGCTGCGAGATCTCCTTGTTCTCCGGCCGGGCCACCACCGCCGCGGCCAGGGTGACGAGGTTGGCGTCGATGGCCAGCTCGTCGCCCAGGATGTAGTCGGGCAGGGAGACCCGCAGCACCGGGCCGTTGTCGTTCTCGGCGGCCTCGATCTGGGGCGGATTTTCGGGCTCGTAGCGGATGAACTTAACGTCCAGGTTGGAGGCGGCGCGGTAGTGATCCTCCAAAAATCCGTAGGTGCGGATGTCGCGGTAGAGGATGTAGACGTCCATCTCCGGCTTGAGGGCTTTGAGGGCCAGGGCGTTCTTGATCGACTCGCCGCAGCAGACCCGGCTGCAGTAGTTGCGGTCCTCGTTGCGGCAGCCCACGCACTGGATCATCACCACGGTGTCGGCCGTGGTGACGCTCTCGTCCTTTTGGGCGATGCGCTCCTCCAGCTCCAGGTGGGTCAGCACCCGCTCGTCCTGGCCGTAGAGGTATTCCGTGGGCTGGTAGAGGTCCAGGCCCACCGCGATCACCGTGGCGCCGTGCTTGATCTCGGCCCGGCCCCGGTCGGACTCGATCTTGGTCACGAAGTTGCCGACGTAGCCGGTGGCCTCGGTGATGCGGGCCTTGTGGTAGACATGCACCGCCGGGTGCTGGTAGACCTCGCGGATCAGGCCATCCAGATACTCCCGCACGTCCATGCCGTCCAGGGTGTGGTGCAGCCGGCGGGCCAGGCCGCCCAGCTGGGCTTCCTTCTCCAGCAGATAGACCTCGTGCCCCTGTTTGGCGATGGACAGGGCGCAGGTCAGGCCCGCGATGCCGCCGCCCACCACCAGGGCGTTTTTGTTCACCGGCAGGTCGATCTCCTGCAATGGCAGCAGGCGTCCGGCCCGGGCGATGGCCATCCGGGTGATGTCCTTGGCCTTCTGGGTGGAGGCCTCCTTCTCCTTGCTGTGGACCCAGGAGCAGTGCTCCCGGATATTGGCCATGTCCAGGTAGTATTGGTTGAGGCCGGCCTCGCGCAGGGTGTCGCGGAACAGAGGCTCCAGGGTCCGGGGCGAGCAGGCGGCGATCACCACCCGGTTCAACCCCTTCTCCTTGATCATGTCCGTGATCTCCTTGGCCGAGTTGGTGGCGCAGGAGAAAAGCTGCTCCTGGGCGTGGACCACGTTGGGCAGGCTCAGGGCGTATTCCACCGTGGAGGGCACGTCCACCACCCGGCCGATGTTGGCCCCGCAATGGCAGACGAAGACCCCGATCCGGGGCTTTTCCCCGGCCACCTTCAGCTCGTGGGGATAGACCCGCTCCTTGGTCAGCTGCCAGCGCCGCCGGTCCAGAAGCTGGCCGGTCTGGGCCCCGGCCCCGCTGGCCGAGAAGACCGACTCCGGGATGTCGGTGGGGCCCTGGAAGGCGCCGCTGACAAAGACCCCGGGGCGGGTGGTCTGGATGGGGTTGGCGGGGTCGAGCTGGCAGAAGCCGTGGGGGGAGAGCGCGATGCCGAACTTTTGCGCCAGCTCCTGGTTGCCGGCCGGCGGGTTCAGGCCCACCGACAGCACCACCATCTCGAACTCCTCCTCCTTGACCCCCTCGTCGGGCGTGGCGTAGCGCACCTTGACGTTCTTGGTGACCGGGTCCTCGCCCACGATGGAGGCGTAGCTGCGGATGACCCGCACCCCCGGCAATTGCTCGGTGCGCTGGAAATAGCGCTCGAAATCCTTGCCGTAGGAGCGGATGTCGTTGTGGAAGATGGCGCACTGGGCGTTGGCGTCGTGGTCCTTGGCCAGGATGATCTGCTTCTGGGTGTAGGTGCAGCAGACCGCCGAGCAATAGCTGTTGTCGCCTTTGGTCACCCGGCGCGAGCCCACGCACTGGATCCAGGCGATCTTGTGGGGGTGCTTGCGGTCGGTGGCGCGCAGGATCTCGCCCTCGTAGGGGCCGGTGGCGCACAACAGGCGCTCGAAATCCAGGCTGGTGACCACGTTCTCATAGCGGCCGTAGCCGTAGTCGCCCTTGAGCTTGGGGTCGTAGGGCTCGTAGCCGGGGCAGAGGATGATGGCCCCGACCTTGACCTCGATCTTCTCCGCCTCCTGCTGGAAGTCGATGGCCTTGGCCTTGCAAACCGTCTCGCAGACCCGGCACTTCTTTTCTTTCAGGTAGACGCAGCTCTCGTCGATGTAGGCGATCAGGGGTATCGCCTGGGCGAAGTAGATGTGGACCGCCTTGTTGTTGGAGATGTCCTGGTTGAAACGGTCGGGATACTCCACCGGGCAGTATTCCATGCAGGTGTTGCACCCGGTGCACTTGTCCTCGATCACGTAGCGGGGACGCTTGATCAGGGTTACGTTGAAATCACCGGCCTCACCCTCGACCTGGTGAACGTCGGTGTACGTCAGGACCTCGATATTTGGATGCCGGCCGACCTCGACCAGTTTAGGCGAGAGTATTCACATCGAGCAGTCGTTGGTCGGATACGTCTTGTCCAGTTGGGCCATGTGGCCGCCGATGGCCGGGGCCTTCTCCACCAAGTAGACTTTGTAGCCGGCGGTGGCCAGGTCCAGGGAGGCCTGGATGCCGCTGATGCCGCCGCCGACCACCAGCACGTCGCCGAAATCACGACCCGGCCGGGTCAGGCAGAGCTCCTGCACCGATTCGGTGATCATAGCCTTGTATTCCCCCTTCGGCCGGCCCTGGACGGCGGGGAGGTCCCAGCGCCCCGGGCCGGCAAAATGACGCGTTTGTCGGAACCGCCCCGCCCGGCGGCCTAGATGACCT
>JAIUYB010000329.1 GCA_020216625.1 Desulfarculus sp. | reverse complement strand
ACTCCATCGACTTCCACCGCCGCTCCGGCTTCATCCTGCTGCGCGACCAGGGCCTGACCGTGGGCCCCCTCAACCTGGCCGGGGTCGACGACCCCGCCCTGCGCCTGCCCGGGGCCGGACCCGCTCCCACCCACGAGGCCAAGGCCCTGGCCGGCCTGGATCCCTCCCGCTTCACCCTGCTGCTCAAGCACCGGCCCAACCTCGACCCCGCCGCCCAGGGCCGGGCGGACCTCCAGCTTTCCGGTCACACCCATCTGGGGCAGATCTGGCCCTTCCGCTACATCACCGGGGCCATCTACCCCCTCCAGGACGGTTTTCACCTCCTGGACGGCCGCCCCAGCCTCTACACCAGCCGGGGAACCGGCACCTGGGGGCCGCCGATGCGCATCGCCGCATCGCCGGAGGTCACCGTCATCGAGCTGGTCCGGCGCTAGCCATTAGCCGCGCCAGGCGCATCAGGCCGGGAGCGGTGGTCCGCGCGTGGTCCCCGGAAGACCACTCGGCCCTGGTCCAGGGCCAGGAGGTTGGTCACCGCCTGGGGCAGGTCCTGGTCGTGGTGGGTCACCACCACCAGGGCCACCCCGGCCTGGGCCAGATGATCCAGCAGGGCGCGCACCTGCTCTCGGGAGGCGGGGTCCAGGCCGGCGAAGGGCTCGTCCAGGAGCAGCAGATCCGGCCGGGTGACCATGGCCCGGGCGATCAAAAGCCGCCGCAACTCGCCGTAGGACAGCTCGGTGACGTCCCGCTCCGCCAGGTGGGTCAGCTCCAGCCGCTCCAGCCAGGCCCGGGCCGTGGCGGTCTGCTCGGGGGTGGGCGGCGCGTTGAGCCCCACGCTGCCGGTGAAGCCGCTGATCACCGTCTCCAGGCCGGTCTGGGGATGGCTGTGCCAGGATTGCAGGTCGGCCGAGACCAGGCTGATGCGCTGGCGCAGCTCCCAGATGCTGTGGCGCCGGGCCTGGCCGAACCAGCGCACCTGGCCGCCCAGGGCCGGCAGCAGGTCGCCGATCAACAGCCGCAGCAAGGTGGTCTTTCCGGCGCCGTTGGGCCCCAGCACCGCCCAGCCCTGGCCAGGGGCGATCTCCCAGTCCAGTCGCTCCAGCACCAGCTTGTGGTCCAGGAAGGCCTCCACCCCCCGCAGGCGCACCAGGTAGGGGAGCGGCGGCGGCTCCGGTTGGTCTGGGGTTCTGGTTGGCGGCGTGGTGGGGTCGGATGCGGCGGGAAACCAGTCCTCGCGCTCCCCTGCCGGAGACAGGGGAGGGGCCGCCTGGCGAAGACCCTGCCAGGCGATGCGGCCGCCGGCCAGGCGCAGCAGGTGGGTGAGGCAGGGCAACAGCTCGTCCTCGCGATGAGAGGCCACCACCAGGCCCATGCCCGCCTCCACCCGCCGGGTCAACAGACCCAGCACCCGGGGCCGGGCCTGCCGGTCCAGATCCTCGCAGCCCTCGTCCAGAAACAGAATCGCCGGATCGCCCACCAGGGCCCGGGCGATGAGCGCCCGCTTCATCTGCCCGCGCGAGAGGCGCAACAGCGGCTGGTCGACCAGGTGGGCCAACCCCAACTCGGCGATCAGCTCCCGGGCCCGGGCCCGCTGGGCCGGGCTGATTTCGTGGTGCAGGTAGGCGGTATCGCCGAACCCGGCGCAGACCGTGTCCAAGAGCGACAGGTTCCAATCCCGGCGGCGGTAGGTCTCCATCAACTCGGCTGAGACCAGGCGCGAGGCGGCGCGCATGGCCAGAGGGCTTTCCTCGGGTGGGCCGTCCAGACCGTAGAGCCGGCGGCCCTGGTCCGGGGCCGGCCAAATCTCGCCCCGGAGCAAACGCAGGAAGGTGCTTTTGCCCGCGCCGTTGGCCCCCACCACCCCCCAGGCCTGGCCTGGCTCCATCCGCCAGGTGAGGCCGGAAAGCACCTGGCGTCCACCTCGTCGATAGCCAACGTTGTCCAGCGCGATCAGCGCCGCCCGCTCACCCATGCCTCGTGTTCCGTCCTGTCGCCTTGCCCCTGGGGCCGGTTGAACCGCCCGGCCCGGACGCGCCGGACCGTGGACAAGTGGTACCAGCCAAGCCGGATCGTCGCCAGGGCCCAAAGTCGTGGCCACATTGGGCCACCACCGACCCGCGCCGCTGTGCTAGTCTGGAGGCCATGACGGCGGACGCCTGAACCCGGCGCGGACCCATCCCGCTGATCACCGCCCCCAACCTCGGTCGGAGCGTCCGCCATGATCCCCTCGCGCTACAACGTGATCCTGAACGACGAACCCCACCCTGGCGAGGCCCTGATTTTCAACACCCTGCACGGGGCGCTCTTCGTCCTGGAGCCGGACTACCGCCAGTCGCTGGAGCGGCTGGCCACCAGGGCGGAGCTTTTCCCGGCCGACCACCAGCGCCTGGCGGAGATGGCCGGCGAGGGTTTCGTGGCCAAGAGCGCCGAGGCGGAGCGGGACCAGGTGATCCACCACCTGGAGCGGGCCGCCCATGGCCACCCCGAGATCCTGGCGGCCAAGGTGCTGACCACCATGGCCTGCAACCTGGATTGCGTCTATTGCTTCGAGGCCCAGATGGATCGGGCCCCCCGCCTGGGCCCGGAGGACGCGGCCCGGGTGGTGGCGCGCCTGATCGCCCGCGCCGGGGAAACCGGGGCGGCCGGAATCGCGGTGGATTTCTATGGTGGCGAGCCGCTGCTGAACCCCGAGGCCATCCTGATCGTCGCCGGCGGGCTAGAAGACTGGCGCCGGGAGAACGGGCGCCAATTCTCGTTCAGCCTGACCACCAATGGCACCCTTTTGACCAGGGCCATGGTGGAGCGCCTGCTGCCCCTGGGCCTGTCCCAGGTCCGGGTCTCCCTGGATGGCGCGGCCCCGGTGCACGACGCCCGGCGGCCCTTCCGCGGCCGCACGGGCTCGTCCCACGCCGTGATCATGGCCAACCTGGCCGAGGTGGTGGATCTGGTGCGGGTGACGCCCATTGTCACCTGTTCCGCGTCTGACCCAGGGGTCTTCGCCGGCCTGCTGGACGACCTGGCGGCGCGCGCGCTGCTCCACCGCCTGGCCAGTGTCCAGCCCAGCCTGGAGCAGCGGCGCCTGGATGGCCAGGGCCGGGCCTGTGGCGATGGGGCTTGCGCCCTGGACGCCGAGTCGGCCCATTTTTTTCTGGAGATGCAGGCCATGCTGGTGGAGCGGGGCGTCCGTCCCCGAACCGATCTGCTCAGCGCCACCAACTGCGCCCTGTGCAGCGAGTCCGGGCCCTGGATCTTCGCCCCGGACGGTGCCATCCACAAATGCCCCCTGATCATGGACCAGGACCATCTGCGGGTGGGTCGCCTGGAGAGTCAGACCCTGGAGCCGGGCTATTTCCGTCTGATCGCCAGCGAGCCGTGGCGGCGATGCCTGGACTCCGGCTGCCCCTACCTGCCCCTGTGTGGGCCCGGCCTGGGCTGCCGGGTGGAGGCCCTCCGAACCACCGGCGACATCCTGGGCCAAGTCTGCGCCCGCCAATTCCAGGAGGCCTACCTGCCCGGGGCCATGCGCCTGGAATACCGGATCCAAGAGCTTTTCGGGGAATAGACGCCGGCTTGAAGGTCCCCCTGGCCAAGCCAAGGGCCAGGCGCGGCCCGCCGTCCAGCCTCCACCATCCACCAGCCCGACCCCAACCCTTTTTCCGACAAGGCAATCGCGGACGCTGGCCTCTTGGGCCTGGGTTGTGCCACCAACCAATGCTAGTATAAAATACTATTCATTACCTCCATCGGAATTGCCCATAATCACGCGATTCACGCCGGAGGAAGCATGTCCGCACATGGTCTTGACGCGTTTTCCATCAAATGGCGCATCGCCGCTCCCCTGATCCTCGCCAGCTTGTTGATGGCTGTAGCTGGTGGGGCGTATCTCTACACTCAACGCATGGAAAGCCTCCAACAGGCGGCACTGGGCGACTTGGCCAGCCGCGCGGTGGCGGTGCGGGAGGCCATCGCGGCCCGG
>JAIUYB010000328.1 GCA_020216625.1 Desulfarculus sp. | reverse complement strand
ATCCCGAGGAGTTGGCCCTGGCCAGGGAGCGCGGATTGTTCACCAGCCTTTGCCCTGGCCTGGTGGGCGATGTGGCCCGATTGCTGGTGGAGTTGACCGCGCGCCAGCGATGACGCCCCGCGGCGGCCGGCCGCTTGCGCCCTGGCGCGGGGTCACTTGGCCGAGCCGCCGAAGAGCCACATGTTCAGGGCTGGCTTGAGCACCTCCACCAGGCGGTCCTGCTCCGGAGGCTGGCAGACCGCCACCCGCAGGTGGTAGGGCGAGCAGCCCACGAAGTTGCCGCAGGGGCGCACCAGCACCCCCTGTCCGGCGCAGGCCTCGGCCACCATCTCGGCGGTGGGGCCATCCTCGGGGAGCTTGGCCAGCACGTAGTTGACCTGGCCGGGGATGGTCTTCAAGCCCAGCCCCTCCAGCCGGCCCACCAGCTCCGCCCGCCACTGGCTCACCATCTCCCGGGTCCGGGCGGCGAATTCCTTCTGGGCCAGGCAATGCACCCCCGCCGCCTGGGCCAGGGTGTTCACCGCCCAAGGCTCGCCCACCGGGGCCAACTCGGCCAGGGTGTCGGGATGGCCCAGGGCGTAGCCCAGGCGCAGGCCGGCCAGGCAGTAAAACTTGGTCATCGAGCGCAGGACCACCACCTTGCGGTAACGCTGCACCACCCCGGCCGACCACTGCTGGGCCTCCAGGGGGGCGAAGTCGATGAACGCCTCGTCCACGAGCAGCCAGGAGCGTCGGCGCGAGGCCTGGAGCACCAGGGAATCCAGGGTGGCGGGATCGGCCAGGCCACCGGCCGGAGTGCCGGGGTTGCTGATGATCACGCAGGCCGGGTTGTCGCGCCAAAGGCGGTCCAGGTCTGCGGGTGTGGGCAGGTAGTGGTTCTTCTCCTGCATGATCACGTAGTGGAATGGCCGGCCGGTGATGGCCAGCGAGCGGCCGAACTCGCCGAAGGCCGGGGCGATCAGGGCGATGGAACGCAGGTCCATGGCCCGGGCCAGCAGCCGGATGATGGCGGTGGAGCCGTTGCCGACCAGAAAGTGGGAAGGGTCCAGGTCGTGTTCCCGGGCCAGGGCCTGGCGCAACTCCCAGACCGAGCGGTCGGGATAATGGCAAAGCATATCCAGCGCTTGCACCAGGCATTCCCGCAGGCCCGGCGGGGTTCCCAGGGGGTTCAAGGAAGCGCTGAGGTCCAGGATCTCCCGGGGGTCCAGACCCAGACGGCGGGACGCGCCCCAGATGTCCCCGCCGTGCAGGGCGTCGCCCCCGCTGAGCAGTTCGGCTTCTCGGTCGAAGTTGAGCATTTCCGCGAATCATCCGCTTGCGGCATGGCGTTGGTGCGGGTCCGAAGGCGCCGGCCCGCGGCTTGGCTGGGGCAAGCATACCGCAAGCCGCCCTTCGTCACACCCCGCCCTGGTTCGCCGAGGCCGCCGGGCGGCTTTCAGGGCTTGGGCTTGAACGGTCTGCGCTTGGCGACCTTGAACTGCTCCTTGGTCAGACCGTGACGGTTCATCTTGAGGTAGAGGGTCTTGGGGTTGACCCCAGCGAAGTTGGCCGTGGCCCCGATGTTGCCCCGGTACTTGTGCAGCAGGGCCACCAGGTACTCCTTCTCGCGTTGGTCCAGGTAATCACCCAGCGGGACTTCGGGTTCAACGCCCGCTGTTTCCGGGGCGGTTGGACCGGAGTCGAGTAGGGGGGAGGCCAGGATGTTCGGCTGTGAGGCCGCGGCGTCTTGTCGGGCCTCGCCCTCCAGCTCCAGGCGCTCCACCTGGCTGCCCCGGCCCAGGATGACCGCGCGCTCCAGGGTGTGCTCCAATTCGCGGACATTGCCGGGCCAGGGGTGGTTGGCCAGTTGGCGCGCGGCGTGGGGCGAGAAGCCCTGCACCTGCTTGCCGTATTTCAGGGAAAAGCGTTGCAGGAAGTATTCGGCCAGCAGGGGGATATCCTCGGGGCGCTCACGCAGGGGTGGGATTTCCAGGTGGATGACGTGCAGGCGGTAGTAGAGATCCTGACGGAATAAGCCCTGCTGCACCGCCTGGCGCAGGTCGCGATTGGTGGCGGCCACCACCCGCACGTCTGCCTGGAGCTTTTTGTTGCCGCCCACCCGCTCGAAACTGAATTCCTGTAAAAAGCGCAGGAGCTTGGCTTGCATGTCCAAGCTCATCTCCCCGACCTCGTCCAGAAGCAGGGTGCCCTGGTCGGCCACCTCCACCCGGCCCAGCTTGCGCGCCACCGCGCCGGTGAACGACCCGCGCTCGTGGCCGAAGAGTTCGCTCTCGATCAGGGTGGCCGGGATGGCGGCGCAGTTGATCTCCACGTAGGGGTGGTCCGCCCGGGGACTGGAGTTGTGCAGGGCCCGGGCCAACAGGCCCTTGCCGGTGCCGGTTTCGCCGTTGATCAACACCGTCACGTCGGTGCTGGCCACGGTCTCGGCCAGGTGCAGCACCTCGCGCATGCGGGGGTTGCTGGCCACGATGTCGGCCAGGGTCACCCGGCCGCCGGCTCGCAGGCTGGCCACCTCCCGCCGCAGGCGGCGCTGTTCCAGGCAGCGGCCCAGGGCGTGGCGCACCTCGCTCATGGTGAAGGGCTTGCGCAGGTAGTCGGCCACCCCCAGGCGGATGGCGCTGATGGTGTCCTCGATGTCGCTGAAGGCGGTCATCAGGATGTACTGGGTCTCGGGGTAGCGGCTCTTGAGTTCGCTGACCAGAGACAGCCCATCCATTTCCGGCATGCGCAGGTCGGTGAGCACCACGTCGAAGGGTCGGTTGCCCATCGCCCGCATGGCCTCCTCGACCTGGCTGGTGGTCACCACCTCATAGCTGTCCTGCAGGGAGCTCTTGATGCGGTCCAAGATCGACCACTCGTCGTCCAGCACCAATACGGCCGGACGCCAAGGGGCCGGACGGACAAGCTCGGCCTGGTGATCGTAAGGGGGGGCGTGCATCGCATTTCCGGGGGGGCGGGCCAAGTGAACTACTCGCAATTATGCATCCTTGAGCGGCCTGGGCCAAGGGGTTTGTCAAAATACCCGGGGTGGTTTAATTTTTATTAAACACCTAACTCCAGCACCGGAGACCAGCCATGCGCTGCCAGCGTTGCCAATGCGAGATGGAGCAGGACGAGGCCCGGGAGCACGCCGGCCTGATCCTATGCGAGGACTGTTACATGGAGGCCCTGAGCCCGGCCCGCACCTGTGATCCCTGGGCCACCTACACCGCCAGCCGGCTCACCGAGCAGGAGCCCACCCTCAACCCCGCCCAGAGGGCCATCCTGGAATGCATCGATCGCGAGGGCCCGGTGAGCCCCGAGCGCCTGTCGGAGGCCACCGGTCTGGACCAGGTGGCCTTGCAGCGCGAGATCGCGGCCCTGCGCCACATGGAGCTGGTGCGCGGGGCGCCTCGTCCCGGCGGCAAACGGGTGATCCTGCGCTTTGACGCCGTGGACCCCGCCCAGTAGGCTTGCCATGCCGGTTAGGCGGGCTGGGGCCGATTCCGGTGGACTTTTTGACCACCACCGGCCGGGTGTGCTAAACCTCGGACCATGAGTCCACGGGTCTCCAGGTTCGCGCCCCAGCCGGTGGTGCTGCCCATTGGCGGCGGCAAGGGCGGAGTTGGCAAGAGCGTCATCGCCGCCAACCTGGCCCTGGCCCTGGCCCGGCTGGAGCGGCGGGTGATCCTGATCGACGCCGACCTGGGCGGCTCGGACCTGCACCACCTCCTGGGCCTGGCCAACGATCGCCCGGGCTTGGGAGAGGTGCTCACCTCCCGCGACCTGACCATCGCCCAGGTGGTGGCCCCGGCCCTGGAGCCCCGCCTGGAGTTCGTGCCCGGCGACGCCATGGTGGTGGCCGCCGCCAACCCCAGTTTCCAGAAAAAACGCAAGCTCTTGCATGCCATCGGCCATCTGGACGCGGATTTCGTGCTCTTGGACCTGGGGGCCGGCGCCTCGCTGACGGTGATGGACTTCTTTCTGGCCAGCCCCTTGTCGCTGGTGGTGATGCCTCC
>JAIUYB010000327.1 GCA_020216625.1 Desulfarculus sp. | reverse complement strand
CCCCCGGCGCGCCAGACCCAGGCGCGGCCATCTTTCGGGTGGCCGGGCCAACCGGTCGTCCCGGCGGCGTCCGCCGCGAGAGGTCTGGCTGGGCGGACCGGGAGCGTGGGCATATGGTTTCCGCCTCCCCCGCTCCTCCCCCTGGCGCACCGGCTCCCCAGGTCCTATACTATAATCCAGTATAGCAACCCCGGGCCGGGGCGGACCGCCATGGGCGTCCTCCGGCCCGGACCACGTTTGCTCCCCTAGCCCAGAGACTCCCCCGCATGCTCACCCAGATCGTCGTCCGGGGCGCCCGGCAGCACAATCTCAAGAATATCGACGTGGCCATCCCCCGGGATCAACTGGTGGTCGTCACCGGGCTTTCCGGCTCGGGCAAATCCACCCTGGCCTTTGACACCATCTACGCCGAGGGCCAGCGCCGCTACGTGGAGTCGCTCTCGGCCTACGCCCGCCAGTTCCTGGAGCGCATGGACAAGCCGGACGTGGAGTCCATCGAGGGGCTTTCGCCGGCCATCGCCATCGAGCAGAAGACCACCAGCAAGAACCCGCGCTCCACCGTGGCCACCGTCACCGAGATCTACGACTACCTGCGGCTCCTCTTTGCCCGGGCCGGCACGCCGCACTGCCCCCAGTGCGGCCGGGCCATCCGCGCCCGCAGCCCCCAGGAGATCGTGGACCAGCTCACCAGCCTGGCCGAGGGCGCGCGCCTGACCCTCTTGGCCCCGGTGGTCACCCAGCGCAAGGGCGAGCACAAGCAGGTCTTCGCCCGTCTGGCCAAGGATGGCTTCGTCCGCGCCCGGGTGGACGGCGAGCTGATCGAGCTGGCCGACCCGCCCGAGCTGGAGAAGAACAAGAAGCACACCATCGAGGTGGTCATCGACCGGATCAAGGTCAAGGAGGGCGTGGCCCGGCGGCTGACCGACAGCGTGGAGCTGGCCCTGCGCCTGGGCGAGGGCGCGCTGTTGACCTGGCTGCACGGCGCCGACGGCGAGCCGGACCGCGAGGAGCTTTTCAGCGAACGGTTGGCCTGCGACGTCTGCGGGGTCTCCCTGCCCGAGCTGAACCCCCAGATGTTCTCCTTCAACTCGCCCCAGGGGGCCTGTCCCACCTGCGACGGGCTGGGGGTCAAGACCTTCTTCGACCCCGACCTGGTGGTGCCCGACCCGCGCCTGTCGCTCCGGGCCGGGGCGCTCAAGCCCTGGGAGTCCACCGACAGCGCCTACTTCCGCCAGACCCTGGACGCCCTGGCCAAGCACCTGAAATTCGACGCCTACAAGCCCTGGCGCGACCTGCCCGAGGAGACCCGCCACGCCCTGCTCTATGGCACCGAGGACGAGGTGGATTTCTACCTGGAGCGCGAGAACCGCAAGCACTACTTCCGCCGGGCCTGGGAGGGCTTCATCAGCCAACTGGAGCGGCGCTATCGCGAGACCACAAGCCAGGGCATGCGCGAGGAGTACGAGCGCTACATGAACTCCCAGCCCTGCCCGGACTGCGGCGGCGCGCGCCTCAAGCCCACCTCGCTGGCCATCCGGGTGGGCGACCGCAACATCCATGAAATCACCCGCCTGCCGGTGCGCGAGGCCCTGAAGTTCTTCGCCGGGCTGAAGCTGGCCGCGCGCGAGGCCCTGATCGCCGAGAAGGTGCTCAAGGAGATCAACCAGCGCCTGGGCTTCATGGTGGACGTGGGCCTGGACTACCTGACTCTGGACCGCACCTCCGCCACCCTCAGCGGCGGCGAGGGCCAGCGCATCCGTCTCGCTACCCAGATCGGCTCGGCCCTGGTGGGGGTGCTCTACGTGCTGGACGAGCCCAGCATCGGCCTGCACCAGCGCGACAACCGCCGGCTGCTGGACACGCTGAAGAAGATGCGCGACCTGGGCAACACCGTGTTGGTGGTGGAGCACGACGAGGAGACCATCCGCGAGGCGGACTGGGTGATCGACATGGGGCCGGGCGCGGGCCGCCACGGCGGCCAGGTGGTCTTCGAGGGCCCGCCGAAAAAGCTCCTGAAAGCCAAGGACAGCCTCACCGGCCAGTTCCTCTCCGGCGCGCGCCGGATCGAGACCCCGAAACAGCGCCGCTCCCCGGAGCGGGGCTGGATCGAGCTGGCGGGCTGCGCCGAGCACAACCTGCGGGGCGTGGACGCGGCCTTTCCCATCGGCCTGATGACCTGCGTCACCGGGGTCAGCGGCTCGGGCAAGTCCACCCTGGTGCTGGACACCCTCTACAAGGCCCTGGCCCAGCGGCTCTACAAGAGCCGGGAGCGGGCCGGCGCGGTGGAGGAGGTGCGGGGCCTGGAGCACATCGACAAGGTCATCGACATCGACCAGTCGCCCATCGGCCGCACCCCGCGCAGCAACCCCGCCACCTACACGGGGGTATTCACCCCCATCCGCGAACTTTTCGCCCAGGTGCCCGAGGCCCGCGCCCGGGGCTACAAGCCGGGGCGGTTTTCCTTCAACGTGCGCGGCGGCCGCTGCCCGGCCTGCGACGGCGACGGCATCATCAAGATCGAGATGCACTTTTTGCCCGACGTCTACGTGCGCTGCGAGGTCTGCCACGGCCTGCGCTACAACCGCGACACGCTGGAGATCGCCTATCGCGGCAGCAACATCGCCCAGGTGCTGGACATGACCTGCAACCAGGCCCTGGAGTTCTTCGAGGCGGTCCCGGCCATTCGCCAGAAGCTGGAGACCATCGTGGAGGTGGGCCTGGGCTACATCAAGCTGGGCCAGGCCGCCACGACGCTCTCCGGCGGCGAGGCCCAGCGGGTGAAGCTCTCGCGCGAGTTGGGCAAGCGCGCCACCGGCCGCACGCTCTACATCCTGGACGAGCCCACCACCGGCCTGCACTTCGCCGACGTGGAGCGGCTGCTGGAGGTGCTCCAGCGTCTGGTGGAGATGGGCAACACCGTGGTGGTGATCGAGCACAACCTGGAGGTGATCAAGACCGCCGACTGGCTGATCGACCTCGGCCCCGAGGGCGGCGACCGCGGCGGCCAGATCGTGGCCACCGGCACGCCAGAGGACGTGGCCAAGGTCAAGGCCAGCTATACCGGGCAGTATCTCAAGGGCGTGCTGGGGCGGTAGGCCCGCCCCGTATATCGGACCATTGACAGAAGTAAACACTACTGGTAGTAGGTATACGAGCTGAGGCGCGGAGGCCGCGCCATCGAGACGTATCAACTATGGGTCACGATTGCCCGGCTACACCCCGAGAAGGGGAGGGCCGGGCTTTCTTTTGGGAGCGATCAATGGAAAAGCAAACGATTTCTCTAACTGATTTTGTTGATTTTGTAGTGAAGACCGGTCAACCTAAACTGACTAAAATTAAAGAAATCGCAAATAGGGAACCGTATCATCCCAGGCGGGACTTCTGGAAAATGCTCCGAGATGGTATCATCGACTTTCATACAGGGGGAGGCGCAGACAAGTCAATATTAGATAATCTTTGCACAGGATTAACTGACAAAAACAAGCAAAAGCGTTACCCAGAGGCTGTGGCCGGCTATAAGCAATTCCTTGGCAGAAAAAAGTATGAGTGGTTTCAACCCCCAACTGCCAAATGGGAGATTGGTAAAAACTTTTTCATCAATATAAACCCAGAGCTTGGGCTAACATTTAACAACAAATCACTAATAATCAAACTATATTTTAAAGACGAAAAACTCACACAACAAAAATGTAAGACAGTGTTGTTTTTGATGGATTATGTCCTAAGAAAGCATGCAAACCCTTACTGCTTATTTGAGGCCATTGCACAAAAGGGTCGCGGCTTTTCCTGCCAATTTTCTGCGCTGGAGGTTGGCTTTTCCGCGCCCGTCTTGGTGTTTTCGAGTCCCGATTGGCTCCCCGACGCCCCTGACACCGCCCAGGCGAGGCGGCGCCTGGGGCTTTTCAGCCCCCCGCCTATGCCTCGGCCAATAGGACCGCCTTCTTCAGGTTGAAGGCCATGGCCGAGAGCAGGAACTGCATCCTAACCTTGGCTGTCCCCAGGTAGCGGGCTCGCTC
>JAIUYB010000326.1 GCA_020216625.1 Desulfarculus sp. | reverse complement strand
ACCGCCCCGGGCCTTGGCGGCCGCCACCGCGGCGACGGTGGTCTCGGCAACCGCCACCCACTCGGCGTGCAGCCGGCCGGCGGCCAGGTCGGCCGGGTCGGGCTCGGCAAAGGTGCCATAGCCCACGTGCAGGGTCAAGCGCGCCAGGCCCACACCCCGGCGGGCCAGGGCGGCCAGCAGCTCGGGGCTCAGGTGCAATCCGGCGGTGGGGGCGGCCACCGCGCCCTCACGGGCGGCGTAGACCGTCTGGTAGCGCCGAACGTCTTCCGCCTCCGGCCCTTGGGGTCGCTTGATGTAAGGCGGCAGGGGTGTCTGGCCCCAGCGCCGGGCCAACTCCAGGCCGGCCAGCGGTAGGGTGACCAGGGCCCGTCCGCGTTCGCCGCGTTCCAGCACCCGGGCCTTCAGCTCCGGCGCTCCCTCCAGGGCCAACTCCCGGCCAGGGGCCAGGGCGCCCAGACCGCGCAGCAGAACCTGGTGGACCTCGCCGCCCCCGGGCAGGCGGCGCGCCGGGGCGGCCGGGGACAAGAGCAGCATCTCCACCCGGCCGCCGCTGGGTTTGCGCCAGTGGGTCCGGGCCGGGACCACCCGGGTGTCGTTGATCACCAAGAGGTCGCCCGGCGCCAGAAGCCGGGTCAGACGGGCCACCCGCTCATGCCGCCAGCCGTCACCGCCCCGGGGCAGGAGCATCAGACGCGCCTGCACCCGCCGCCGGGCTGGACTCTGGGCGATCCGCTCCGGTGGCAGGAAATAGTCATAGCCGGCCAGAGGATCGGCCCCTGGGCCGGGCGTCTGGCTGGCTGGAAGCATCACCCACTCCGCCACCGCTCCGCTGACCGGAACGGTCCGGACCTGGCCGGAATCCACCCGCGGACCTGTCGTTTTCCGGGCGAAAAACGCGCCTTGCCCGACCACCGGTCCCGGCCCCAACACCGGCCGACGATGGGCCAAAACATGTGTCAGGCCCGATGCCTACAAAGGTTGCTATGATATGCCCTGAGCCAATGCTTGTCAAGCCGCCCCGGTGGCGGTCACTTTCAGCTTGACAGGTCTGGCCGATAAAACGACCATAGAGTCCCAATGATTTCCTGATAACATAAACCCTAGCCAGGCCGGGGGAAGACCATGTCCCAGGTTTACGTGACTTGCAAGACCGAGGAATGCGGCGCGGAAATTCTCGCCCCTGATTCCGTCCAGGTGCCCGAGGATAAGCTGGCCGCTTTGCTGCACAAGAAAAACTACTACCTCTGCCCCAAGTGCGGCAAGGTGGGGGCCTACCTCAAGGAAGACCACCACTACGCCTAAGCCCGCAGGGTTCTGTCGTTTGGGGCCGTCGGTGCGTGCCGGCGGCCCGACCTATTCAGCCCTGCTTGCGGTTGCGCTTGACCAGGCGGCGGATGCCCAGGTTGGCCACCAGGCGCAGGAATTCCACCAGCGACAACCCCCCCAAGACAATGGCCGAGATGGTGGCGATGCGGGGCAGGAAGTTGTCCCAGGACCAGGCCCGGCCGGAAAAGACGCCCTCGTCCTCCATCAGGAACGACAACAGCTTGAAGGGGGTGTAGGCGCGCTCCACCGGCGCGGCGGTGACCTTGCCGATCTGATCCTGGGGGTTGAACAGGCGGAAGGCCTTCTCGAGGACCTCTTCTTCCGGGAAGGGCGGCCGCTCCCGGGTCAGGCGCACCTGCAGGCGCTTATCCAACCGCGAAAGCCGGGTGGCGCTTTCCAGAAACTGCCGGGTGGCGGCCAGGGGGACGCGCGTCTCGGTGGTGGCCTGGTAGCGCCGCCAGGAGTCCCAGTTTTCGTCGCGAAGCATGCGTTCGGCCAAGACCTCCAGGGTCTCTGGCTCCCCCCAGGCCCGGTACACCATCTCCAGCGAGACCAACGGCTCCAGGGTGGAGTGTAAGTCTTCCCGCTCCCAACTCTCCGACCAGCCTATCATTTCCTGGCCCGTGACCATTACGGCCCCGGCGCAGACCGGCCCCAGCAGCGCCAGCGCCAGCACCAGGGCCGCGATCCGCCCGGCCAGCCTACCCCGGTTGTCGACGCTGCGAAGATTCATGGCCCTAAATCTAACACGGCCCCTCCCAGGCTGGCTAGGGTGGCCATTGAGGCCAACCCCCTATTGACAACGCCGCACCCCTGGCCTAAGGTGCTGTTGATCGTTGACAAATCGCAACTGGAGGTTGGCGTGGCCGAGATGCCCCCGGCAATGGAATTCCAATGGCGACGGCCCCAGACCTTCTTCCCCTTGGCCATGGCCGCCACCACCAGCCCCCGGGCCTTTTTCGCGGCCATGCCCCACCAGGGCGGCTGGTGGCCGCCTCTGGCCTTCCTGCTGGTGGCCCAGGCCATCCCGGCCCTGGTCCTGGCTGGGTTCCAGATTCCCCAGCACGGCTTGGCCGCCCTGGCTGGGATGATGGTCTTCCTGGCCAAGCGCCTGGTCTATTCCCTGGCCTTCGCCGGCCTGATCTGGCTGATGGCGCGTTTCGCCGGCCGGGCCAAGATCGATTTCCACAGCACCCTACGCATTTTCTGTTATTCGTCTGGGGTGTGGATCGTTTCGGCGGCGGTCCCGATTCTCTCGCTCGCGCCGGCGGCGCTGGTCATGGTTCTGTTGGTGCTCTGCCACCTGTACCTGATCCAGGCCGGACTCCAGGTGGTGGCCAACCTCCCGACTTTCCAGGCCATTCTTTCGGTATTGCTGGCGATTGTGGCCTTCATGCTGCTCTGGGTCATCCTGGCGCCCATGTTGGGCTTGATGCCTCCGCCCTCCGCCTCGCCGCCAGCGCCGCCTCCCGG
This sequence comes from Desulfarculus sp., assembly GCA_020216625.1. GTDB lineage: Bacteria > Desulfobacterota > Desulfarculia > Desulfarculales > Desulfarculaceae > JACRDC01. The sequence goes on along the minus strand of JAIUYB010000326.1, from coordinate 1,234 downwards.
CCAGCCCTGATCTTTGCCCGTCGCTCGAAAAATCCTCATCCAGGCAGCATAATTGGACCGGATCGGGGAAATCGCCCAGGCCAAGGATCGCGCGGCCTTTACCCACCACCAGCCAGCGGGATTATCTTGCGCATGAAAAAGGCCATCAGACTCATCTTGGTGCTGGTCCTGCTGGCCGCCGCTGGATGGGGCGGCTGGAGCTATTGGCAATCCCACCGCCAAACCGCGCCCCAGGTGACGGGAACCGAGACCAAGGTCCGTCAGGGCGACATCCGCCGTCTGGTCAGCAGCACTGGCACCATCAAACCCCAGGTCGGAGCCCAGGTCAACGTCAGCACCCGGGTCAGCGGCCGGGTGGAGAGCCTGTTGGTGGCCATCGGCCAGGAGGTCAAGGCCGGCCAAGTGGTGGCGGTGATCGAACACAAGGACCTGCTGGCCAAGCTGGAGCAGGCCAAGGCCCAGCTCAACGAGGTCCAAGTCCAGGTCAACCAGGCCCGGGTGGACCTCAAGCGCCAGGAGGCCCTCAAGGCCGAGGACCTGGTGAGCCAGGACGCGGTGGACAAGGCCCGCCAGCAGCTCGAGGTGCTCATCGCCCGGCTGGAGTCCAACCGGGCCCAAGTGGCCACCGCCCAGGTCAACCTGGATTTCGCCACCATCCGCTCGCCCATCGACGGCGTGGTGGCCACCATCGCCACCCAGCAGGGCGAGACCGTGGCCGCCAGCCTCAACGCCCCCACCTTCATGACCGTGGTGGACCTGGGCCGCCTGCTGGTTGAGGACTACGTGGACGAGACCGACATTGGCCTGGTCAAGCTGGGGCAAAAAGCCTCCTTCACCGTGGAGGCATTCCCGGACCGCCGCTTCAAGGCCGAGGTCCAGGCCATCCGCCCGGCGGCCAAGCTGGTGGACGACGTGGTCTACTACACCGTGGACCTAAAGATCCTGGACGATTATCGGGGATTACTGAAACCGGAGATGACCGCCAATGTCTCGGTGGTGGTGGACCAGCGCCAGAACGTGCTGTGGGTTCCCACCGCCGCGGTGCGGCGCCGAGGTAGCGAAAGCCTGGTTTTCATCAAGGAGAACGGCGAGGTGCGTCAGGTTCCGGTCAAGGTCGGCTGGAGCGAGGGCGCCCGCACCCAGATCCTGGAGGGGCTTAGCGTCGACCAGACCCTGATCATCCCCAGCTCCAGTCTGGCCGGCCCCGCTGGCCAGGGCAACGGCCCGGGCGGCC
>JAIUYB010000325.1 GCA_020216625.1 Desulfarculus sp. | reverse complement strand
CCCTTGTTGAACTTCTTGACTTCATAGGCCAGGCGGCGCCGGCCCCACTGGTCGACCTTGACCAGGTTGGAGCCGCGATCGGTGAGGATGGTGGAGAATTTCTCCACCACCGAGGCGGTATCCTCCTCGGACAGGTCGGGATTGATGATGAACAAGGTTTCGTAATGGCGCATGCGGCCTCCCTCTGGTCTGACGTCCCCGGCGGTGTTTTGCGCAACTGGCCGGAGAAAGGAGTATATGTCGCGGCCTGGCTGACCCGCCTGGCCGACCGGGATTGAAGCTGTTTGATTACCACCCCGGCTCTGGATTGTCAAGTGCTTGCCGACAAAAGGATTACCGGGTCTCGGACAGGCGCTGGGCTAGTTGGCGGTCGGCCGGGCAGAGGTCCAGGCCCAGCATCTGGTCCGGGCTGACCCAGGCCAGCTCCAGGTGTTCCAGGGCCTGGGGCTCGCCGGAAATCAGCCTGCAGGAATAGCAGTGCAGGTCCAGGTTTTTTTCTGGCGCGCGCTGGCGCACCACCGCCAGGCGCTCCAGCACCTGCACCTCCACTCCCAGCTCCTCCCGCAGCTCCCGGGCCAGGCAGGCGGCCAGGTCCTCGCCTGGCTGCTGCTTACCCCCGGGCAACTCCCAGCGGCGATTGTCCGCCCGGCGGGCCACCAGCACGCGGCCGTCGCGGCGCAACACCCCGCAGGTCACCTGGAGAGGAGGGCGGGCGGGTGCGGTCATCGCGGCTTTTTAGCCTCGGCCGGGCGCTCCTCGCGCTCCAAGAGGCTGGTTTTGAGCGACAGGTAGCGGTCCTGCACCCCAGGCTGGTTGGGAGCTTGGTCCAGGACGTGCTCGTAGGCCTTGAGCGCCTTCTTGTCCTGGCCGGCGGCTTCGTAAAGCCCGGCGAGCTTGGTCCACAGCTCCAGGTTGTCGGGCAGGTTCTTAACGCCCAATTCCAGGGCCTTGGCCGCGCCCAGGGTGTCGTCCTGCTCCAGGGCCAGGCTGGCGCGCAAGAGATAGAGCCGGGGGGACTTGCTGCCGGCGGCCAGGGCCTGGTCCAACAACGCGGCCACCGCCTGGGGCTGGTCCTTGGCCAGGGCGGCGTAGAGCTGCTCCAACAGCTCGGGTTGATCGGGGTTGGCCTGGAGCTGGGTCTTGGCCAGCTCCAGGGCGCGGTCGCCCCGGCCCAACTTGATCTGTAGGGCCATGATCCGGCGCTGGATCTCGCGGTCTTGGGGCCGGCCCTGGGCGGCCACGACCAGGCTGTCCAGGGCCTCTTGGTGGCGCCCCATCTCGCCCAGCAACACCCCCAGATTGAAGTCCAGGTCCGGGTCGTGGGGGCCCTGGCGGGTGAGGTGGCGATAGGTCTTGACCAGGGCCTGCTTGTCGCCCAAGTCCTCGTAGAGCCGGGCCAGACGCAACCAGATGCCGGGGTCCTCGGGGCTGAGTTGGGCCACCTTTTCCAGCTCGGCCGCCGCCTCGGCCTTGCGCCCGGCGGCCAACAGACCCTCCACCAGGCGCAGGCGGGCCTGTTGATCAGCCGGGGCCAGGGCCGCGGCCTGACGTTGGGCGTCCAGGGCCCCGGAGGGGTTGCCGGCCGCCTGGCGGGCCTCGGACAGGGCCTGCCAGAGCAGCGCGTCAAAGGGTTGCAGCTTGACCGCCTGCTCCAGGACCTGGGCGGCCGGGCCGGGCTGCCCCATCCGCGATCGGACCTGGGCCAGGTGGGCATAGGTGGCCGCCCGCTCGGTCCCGGATTGGAGCTGGCTCAGACGCTCCCAGAGGGCGGCGGCCTGCTCCCAGCGCTGATCCTGCTCCAGCAACTGGGCCAGGGCCTCCAGCAAGGCGGTGTCCTGGGGAGCTAGCTCCAGGCGGCGCTCCACCACGCCCCGGGCCTTCTCCGTCTGGCCGGTGCGTTGGTAAAGCTCGCTCAAACGGGCCAACTGGCTCTGGTCGTCGCGCAGCCAAGGCTGCTCCTCCAACAGGGCGGCGGCCTCGCGATAACGCTGGGCCTCCACCAAGAGGTCGGCCAGGCGGGTGACCAGTAGACGGTCGTCTGGGGTCAGGTCCAGGGCCTTCTGGGTGTAGGCGATCTTGTCCTCCAGGCTGGCGGCCTTCTCGGCCCGGCGCAGCCAGTCGATGGGCAACAGGCGCACCAGAAGCTGGATCGCGCCCAGGCGGCGCTGGCCTCGCCAGACTTCCAAGGTCACGAAATCACGGCTGAAGACCTGTTCGCCCAACAGCTCGTTCAGGGTGTGGAAGCGGCTCAGGTCCACCTCGGGCAGGCCCTCCAGGCGCGGTTGCAGGCCATAGTCCAGCCAGCCGTCGCCTTCGGCCCGCAGCACCCGGAAGGGGGCGTCCGGGTGCAGGGCGGCCACGCCCCCGGCCTGGACCCTGACCGGCAGGCCGCCCAACGACAGCTCCACCCAGCGCAGGTGGCTGCCGGTGATGGTGGACAGGTAGCCGTCGCCGCGCGGGGCTTCGCCCCGGGGCGGTGGCGGACCGGCGGGCAGGGTGGTGCTGGTGGAGCTGCTGGTGGTCCGGCTGGTGCTGGTGGTCGTGGTTTCGCTGGTGGTGGTGGTGCTGGTGGTGGGGATGAGCTTCTCGCCCAGATCGGCGGCCGGCTCGGCGGTGGCGGTCTGGGTTTGGCTCGCGGTCGGGAAAAGGTGTTGTTCGGCCGACCAGGACGATGGCGCGCAGGCGAGGAAAACCGCCAACCAGGCGGCCAGCATAGGCGAGGTGCGGACGAGACGACGCGGCATGGCTTATGAACCGGCCTTGCGTGGGGTTAACCTGTCATCAACCTTACCTAAGCCAGGGGGGGGGCGCAAGTCAAAGCCGGACCAGAACGCACCCCAGCAGATTTGCTTGAATATGTAGATCACAATATGATATAGAGCATATTAAAATAATATTAAGAATAGGAGTAAACATGAGGACCGTAAGGATTTCCGACGAGGTGTGGGAGGCCATAGCACAGCGCGGTAAGTTTGGCGAAACACCAGACATCGTCTTGAGACGGGTTTTTGGGTTGGACAAAAACGACGTTTCAGTAGCAAATCCCGCCACAAATTCGAAGGAAAGAGAGGTCGGGCGGGTTGTCGGCACTAGGGGCGGCTACGTCAGACACAGTCGCTTGGCCACCATCACCCAGACTGCCCGGGTGCGAGACGACGGAATGCTGGAAGTATCCTACGAGAGCGGGCGGTCGAAAAATTGGCAACTGCCAGCCAGGGGAGATAAAGCGAGGATTAGACAAATTCGAGAGGAAGCTGTTGAATTCGCCAAGGCCAACCGGGCCACTGTCGGTCAGATCAACGCGGTGTACAAGGCGTTAACGGATGCAGGGTACCACCTGACTAAATAGGGTGTGGCTGGTTTAGACCAGTTTTCCGATTAACAGGAGTTCGGAGCCTAGGTTCTTGACTCCTGTTGCCTGCACCAAAAGCATGGTGCCGGGGGTAATTCCCGCTTGGGGTACCGTTAGCGGGGCGTAGTTGGCGGCCCGGCCCAGGCCGTCAGCCTCCACGATTACCTCCAGGGTTCGTCCCACCAGGCCGGTCAGCCAGGCCCGGCGTTTTTCCTCGCCCAAACGGCGCAGGCGGGCGGCACGGGCCTTGGCCACCGGCCCGGGCACCCGGTTCGGGAATGACGCGGCCGGGGTGCCTGGCCGGGGAGAGTAAGGGAAAACGTGGAGATAGCTTAGTGGCAGCTCGGCGATGAGGGCCTCGGTGGCCGCGAAGTCGGCCTCGGTCTCCCCGGGCAGGCCCACCATCACGTCCGCGCCCAGGCAGCCATCGGGCAGGGCCGCGGCCGCCGCCCGCACCGTGGCGGCATAGTCCGGGGCGGTGTAGGGCCGGCCCATGGCCGCCAGCAGGGCGTCGCTGCCGGTCTGCAGGGGCAGGTGGAGGTGGGGGCAGAGCCGGGGCTCGCCGGCCATCAGGGCCATCAACTCGGGAGTGGCCTCGTTGCCCTCCAGGGAGGACAGGCGCAGACGGGGGCCGGGATGGGCGGCCAGGAGCGCCCGCAGCAGGTCCACCAGGCTGGGCCCGCCAGGCAGGTCG
>JAIUYB010000324.1 GCA_020216625.1 Desulfarculus sp. | reverse complement strand
TGGGGCCTGGCCGGGGGCGGGGCCTGGCTGGGAGAGCGGACGATCCGGGTCAGCGGCCAGGCCGACCCCGGCCGGAGCCTGCTCTTGACCGGCTTTCCCTTTCGGGACAAGGGTCGCCTGGACGACTACCTGGCGCTCTTCGCCGAGCTGTTCCGCCAGGTCTCCGGGGTGCGCCGGGCCGGGGCCGCGGCCCTGGACCTGGCCTACGTGGCCGCCGGGCGGGCCGAGGGCTTTTGGGAGATGGGGCTCAAGCCCTGGGACCTGGCCGCCGGCCTGGTCCTGGTGGCCGAGGCCGGGGGGGTGGTCAGCGACTTCGCCGGGGGCGACCTGGCCTTGTGGCGGGGCGACGTGGTGGCGGCCGCGCCGGCCATTCACGGGCTGATCCAGGCCGCCTGCGCCCGGCGCTTCCCCCGGGGCTAGGCGGGCCGGGACATCACCCCGCGGCGGGCGGCCGCCGAGGCCCGGAATACCGGAAAAAACGGCGCTGATCCGTCTTGGCTAGCCGCTGCCGCCCCAGATGTCCTCCCAGCCTGGGGCGCAGAGGTCCAACTCCTCGATGTTGGTGGCCTGCTTGCACTTGCGGTAGAAACAAAGGTCGCAGGTGAAGTCGGCCCAGAGGTTGGCCGCGGCGATGTCCAGGCAAAAGACATAATAGGGGCACTGCAGGTTGCGCGCGCCCGGCCGGCTGGCGGGATTGGCGTCTTGGGGTAATACCACCAAGGTTGGCCTCACATTCGCGGGGATGGGGGATCATTAGCCGCTGGGAAGCTAACACGTTTTTCGCAAAGGCGCAAGCCGGGATGTGGCCTTGTTTCGCCTGGCGGAGCGCGATGCCGAAAATGACAGGCCGGGAGCGGAGACTTGCTGGCCCACGTTGACATGGACGCATTTTACGCCTCGGTGGAGGTGCTGGACCGGCCGGAGCTGGCCGGCCGCCCGGTGATCGTGGGCGGCGGGGCCCGGGGGGTGGTCTCGGCCGCCTCCTACGAGGCCCGGGCCTATGGGGTGCGCTCGGCCCTGCCCCTGGGCCTGGCCCGCCGCCTCTGCCCCCAGGGCGTGTTTTTGCCTGTGAGAATGGACCGTTACCGCCAGATCAGCCGGGTGGTGATGGAGGTGTTGGCCTCTTTCAGCCCGGTCGTCGAGCCGGTCAGCGTGGACGAGGCCTACCTGGACCTCAAGGGCGCGCCGATCCTGAAGGCCGGACCCGAGGCCGCCGGCCGGGCCATCAAATCGGCGGTGCAGAATGTCACCCGGCTCACCTGCTCGGTGGGCCTGGCCCCGGTGCGCTTCCTGGCCAAGATCGCCAGCGACCGCGACAAGCCCGACGGCCTGACCGTGGTGGCGGACCTGGAGGCGTTTCTGGCCACGGTGGAGCTGAGGGAGGTGCCCGGGGTGGGCCAAAAGTCCCAGGAGCGGCTCCGGGCCATGGGCCTGACCCGGCTCACCGAGGTCCGCGCCCTGGGGGCCGAGCGTCTGGAGCGGATGTGGGGGGCCTTCGGCCTGCGGCTCTGGGAGCTGGCCCACGGCCGCGACAGCGCCGAGCTGCGCCCGGAGCGCGAGGCCAAGTCGCTCTCCCACGAGACCACCTTCCACCAGGACCTGGCCGACCGCGAGGCCCTGGCCGCCCATCTCTTGGCCTTGTGCCAGAAGCTGGGCCGCCGCCTGCGCCACGAGGGCCTGGAAGGGCGCACGGTGGTCCTGAAGCTGCGCCACGCCGATTTTCGCCTGGTCACCCGCCGGGCGACCCTGGCCCGCCCCGGGGCCGACACCGCCATCATCTACGCCACCGCCCTGGGGCTGTTGAAAGGCTATCCCTGGCCCGGCCCCTTCCGCCTGATCGGAGTGGGACTGGCCGGGCTGGCCCCGGCCGGCCAGGGGCAGCCCGGCCTTTTCGAGGACCAACGCCAGGCCCGCGGCCGGGCCCTGGCCGCGGCCGAGGACGCGGTCTGCGAGCGTTTCGGCCACCAAGCCCTGACCCGGGCCGCCGCCCTGGCCAAGGACGGACAACACGGGCATACTGGAGATGGCGAGGACTGAGAATCCGGCCCGTCACCGCGCTGGCAACCTCCCCGCCGCCCCGCGACGCGCAGGGTCGATCCCGGCCAGGCGCCAGGCGCACGATGGCCACAGCCAGGAAAGGACGCGCCACCCCCGGCTTTGTCGTCGGGCTCATCCATTTTGGGGGACATAGCTAAGCCCAACCGCCGCCGGCCCGCCCCTGGACCCTCGGCAAGGAGAGCGACCCATGCCCAGCTTCGCCCAGACCCACTCCCGGGTGACCACCTACTATCTGTTGCAGGACGACCAGGACCTCCAGGAACGCCTGGTGGCCGCCGCGCGCTGGAAAAAACCGGTGCTGATCGTGCCGGCCCTGGCCAGCGAGATCACCCACCCCCAAAACCGCCCGGTCTTCACCAACATCGTGCGCGAGCTGGCCGGGGCCGACTACCTGGCCCACGTCATCTTCGGCCTGGACGCGGCCAACGAGGACGAGGTGCGCGTCTGCAAGTCCATCCTGGACCAAGCCGGTCTGAAGAACTACGTCATCCAGTGGAACGACGGGCCGGCCATGAGCGCCGTCTACGACCAACTGGGGGCGGCCGGCTTCAACCTCTCCCGCCGGGGCAAGGGGCGCAACGTCTTCCTGGGCTTCGGGGTGGCCATCGCCCTGGGGGCCACCGCGGTGGGTCTGTTGGACGCCGACATCAAGACCTTCAAGCGCCGCCAACTGGATCGCTTGTTCTTCCCGGTGCTCTGCCACAACTACCCCTTCGCCAAGGCCTACTACGCCCGCTGGGACGGCAGCCGCATGTACGGCCGGGTCAAACGCCTGTTGCTGGACCCGCTTCTTATCGCGCTCAAGCGCAAGTTCACCGACACCAACGACGAGAAGATGCTGCGCCTGGTGGATTTTTTGCTCAGCTTCGACTACCAGCTCTCGGGCGAGGTGGTGGCCGACATGTGGTTGCTCAAGAAAATGCGCTACGCCCTGGATTGGGGGGTGGAAATCTTCACCCTGATCGAGGTGTTCCGCAAGGCTCCCCAGGTGGCCCAGGTGGAGTTCACCCGCCGGGGCTTCGACCACAAGCACCAGCGGGTCTCCTCCGACGACCCCGGCGCCGGCCTGCACCGCATGAGCCTGGACATCATCACCACCCTGCTGCACGCCCTGATCGTGGAGGAGGGCCTGGAGGTGGGCGAGGAGTTCTTCCGCGACCTGGCGCTCACCTACGAGTCCATCGCCGAGGACACCATCAAGCGCTACAGCGACAACGCCGAGTTCAACGGCCTGGCCTACGACCGCGACTCCGAGGAGCACATGGTCTACCAGGTGCTGTCCAAGGCCATCGTGCAGACCGCCGACCACCTGACCAGCCCGGCCCATATGGCCGAGAAGATGCTGCGCTTCACCGCCGCCCACCCCGAGTTCAAGCCCTACGTGGATCAGGGCCTGCAGCAAACCATCCTGGCGCTGGAGGCCAAGCTGCGCGACCAGTCCCTGGCGGTGCGCCACCTGCCCTCCTGGGAGCGGATCATGTGGAAGCTGCCGGAGATCAACCTCAATATCGTCGAGGCCTTGGAGCAGGACAAGCAGCGCTTCAAGTAGGGGGTTGGCCGGGAGCCCCGCCGGGGGTTATAGTCCCCCCACCGGGCAACCTTGAACACCCACAGCCGGGAGCGCGAGCCATGGCCAGCGAGATCGACGAGTTATCCATCGAGTACGAAGAGGACGGCGAGGTGGTGGTGGAGCAGCTGGACAAGCTGATCCTCAACCGCGGCGGCTGGACCACCATCCTGTTCCTCTACCGAGAGCGCGACAAGAACGGCGAGTTCGGCCCGCCCAAGGCCGGCCTGCGCCGCTATCAGAAGACCAAGGGCGTTTCCCGCAAGCGCGACGCCATCAACCTGACCGAGAAGACCGCCCCGGCCCTGGTGGACAAGCTCAAGGAATGGTTCCAGTTCTGATCACCGGCTAACTACGCTTTTCGTAGCGCCCTCTCCGGCCCGCCGCCCAGGCCGGCGGCCGGCCGGGGCCCATCCTCCGGGAGCGGGCTC
>JAIUYB010000323.1 GCA_020216625.1 Desulfarculus sp. | reverse complement strand
AGCGCACGATCAGTCCCGCGTAGCCCACCACCTGGGCGAAATCGCCGGTGGCGGCCCCGCTGTTGGTGTATTCCACCAACTCGGCGCTCTTGGCCCCCAGCTCCAGGGCGGCGGCCAGGCAGGTGGTGGTGGGCAACACCCCGCACATGCTGATGCCCCGGCCGCGCACCGTCTCGTAGAGCCCCCGGGGGTCCAGGGCGATGACCCGCTCCAGGGCCTGGCTGTCCTTGGCCCGGGCCGCGGCGGCCGATTCGTAGTGGGTCATGTCGGTGCTGGCCACCATCAACACCGGCTCGCCCAGGCCGGCGATGGCCTTGGCCAGGTCGTGGCCGATCTCGGCGCACTGGTCGAAGTCCAGCCAGCCCAGGCAGATGGGCAAGAGCAACAGGTCGGGCTGGAGCACCTGGAGGAAGGGGACCTGCACCTCCAGGGAGTGCTCCATCTGGTGGGCGCGGGCGTCCTCGCTCAGGAGGCGGGAGCCCGCCAGCAGGCGCTGACCCAGCTCGGCGTCCAGGGGGACCGGACCCAGGGGCGTCAGCCACTGGCCTTGACTCATCACCGCCGCCGCCGCCCCGGCTCCGCGATGGTTGGGCCCCACCACGATCACCCGCCGGGGGATGACCACCCGGGAGAAGGTCTTGCCAGCGGTGGGGCCGGAATAGATGTATCCGGCGTGGGGGCAGATCGCCAACCGGGCCGGGCTGGGCACGGCCTCGGGGTCCAGACACTGGCGGACCGCCGCCAGGAGGTCCTGGGGGCGGCCGGGGTAGAATTGTCCGGCCACGGCGGGTTGACGGACCATGGTTCTTCCTCCCGCCCACGATGGGCCTCGGGGGTTTTTTCCACAACTAGCATAGCCCCGCCCCTGGAGCAAGCCAGGCGGTCATCTGGCTATAACCAGCCACCATGGCTAGCTAATCCCAATCATCACCGGCCGGGGCTGGCCGGCGCTCCCAGGCTTTGCCCACCCGCGCGGAGGTGGTATGCTGAAATGAATATCCAACCGCGACGCGCCCGCCCCGGCCGCCGCAATCAGCCAAGGAGCACCCCCGATGCCGATCGTCAAGGTCTTCGCCCTCAGCACCTGTAGCCATTGCAAGAACGCTAAACGCCTTCTGGACGAGAACCAGGTGCCCTACGACAGCGTGGAGGTGGACCTCTGCCCCCTGGACCAGCGCGACAAGGTGCTGGATGAGGTGCGCCAATACAACCCCAGCCTGTCCTTCCCCACCCTGGTCATCGGCGACAAGGTGATCGTGGGCTATCGCGAGAACGAGATCAAGGAGGCCCTGGGGTTATGACCGCCCAAGAACTCCACGCCATGCTGAAGAAGACCCAGGAGCCCAAGGGCTACTTCTTCAACCGGGACCTGCAGCGGACCATGGAGCTGATGGAGGCGCTATTGGTGAACAAGGAGCGCTACGGCTACATGTGCTGCCCCTGCCGCCTGGCCAGCGGCGACCGCGAAAAGGACCGGGACATCATCTGCCCCTGCGTCTACCGCGAGCCGGACGTGGCCCAGTACGGGAGCTGCTACTGCAACCTGTATGTCAGCCAGGCCTGGAACCAGGGCGAGATCCCGGTGGAGTACGTGCCCGAGCGCCGGCCCCCGGAAAAGCTGTTCGCCTAGACCGGCCGGTTCGCCAAGCGCCGGGAGGCGGCCAGGCGTCCACCGCCCGTCGCCTCCCGGTTCGTCTCCCCGCCCGGCGCGAGCCTTCGCGCCAGGCTCACCCTCGCCTTCGCGCCCCTAGGTTTCCAGGGTGCACTTGGTGAAGTCGATCTTCTGCTTGCAGCCGGGGCAGGTGTGCTCCTTGTCGAACTCGTCGCTGAATATTTCCTTTTCCTTCCCGCAGTTGGGGCACTTGCAGATAAAGGCGGTCAGGTTTTTGTTGGCCTCGAAACCGGGGCAGTGACGCGGCGTGCTCATCTTCCACTCCAATTGGGGTTGGTTTGCGGCCTGTCATGACCGGGCAGGCGGGACGCCTGCCATCTCTCATAATCAATAAGTCCGCCGGTGGGGCTTCTCAACCCGCGCCAGCCACCATGGTCCCCGAAAAGTGGCCAAGGAGGTTCGCTCCTCGGCCAGGGCGACGATCCACGGGCGCGAGCGGGCCTGTTTTGCACCTCCATGCTAGGAATTTTGCGCGTCCGGCGGGGGCGACGTCAAGCCTGGTCGCGTTCCACATATTGGCAAGAGAACCTTGCATGTCCCGCCGCGAGGGTGTACCTATTGGGCCTTAAACCCTTCCCGCCCCGCCATGGGCGGCCCATATGGAGGCAAAAATGGCCGTCGTCGCGCCCTTCCGGGCCCTGCGCTACGACACCGCCCGGGTTCAGAACCTGACCCGGGTGGTCACCCCGCCCTATGATGTCATCAGCCCCAGGGAGCAGGACGACTTCTATCGCGCCCATCCCCAGAACATAATCCGCATCGAGCTAAACCGGCCCAGCGACCGCGAGACCCCCCAGGACAACTGCTACACCCGGGCCGCCGGGCACCTGCGCGACTGGATGGCCATGGGGGTGCTGGCCCGGGACCAGGACCCGGCCTTCTACCTGAGCGAGACCACCTATCAGGACCCGGACGGCAACCTCCGCACCCGCCACGGCTTCTTCACCGCGCTCAAGGTGGAGGATTACGCCAGCGGGGTGGTGCTGCCCCATGAGAAGACCTTCACCGGCCACAAGGAGGACCGGCTCAAGCTGACCATGGCCACCGGGGCCAACGTCTCGCCGATCTTCGCCCTGTTTCCGGATGACGAGAACCTGGTCTGGCGGACCCTGGCCGCGGCGCGGCCGGAGAAGCCCCTGGCCGATTTCGTGGACCCCTTTGGCCTGCCCCAGCGGCTCTACGCCATCAGCGACCCGGCCGCCTGCCGGGCGGTGACCGAGCAGATGGCGGACAAGGTGATCTTCATCGCCGATGGCCACCACCGCTACGAGACCGCCCTGAACTACCGCAACCATATGCGCGCCCAGCACCCGGACCGGGGCGACAGCGCCAGTTTCAACTACGTGCTGACCTATTTGTGCTCCATGAACGACCCTGGGTTGACCGTTTTCCCCTGCCACCGGGTGTTGCCCCGGCGCGACGGCTTCGACGTGCGCGACTTCCTGCCCATGGCCGCGCCCTACTTCACCTGGAGCGAGATTCCGGCCGGGCCGGACCGGGCGGCGGCCAAGCTGCGCCTGCAGCAGGAGCTGGCCGAGGCTGGGCAGAAGCGGCCCAGTTTCGGCCTGGTGGCCCAGGACAGCGACCGCTTTTATGTGCTCTCGCTCAAGGAAGGCGTGCGCAGCGGCGGCCTGATGGATGTTGACGAGCCGGAGCTGAAGGATCTGGACGTGGTGGTGCTGACCGACGTGGTGCTGGACAAGATCCTGGGGCTGGACAACCAGGCCCGGGACCAGTTGCACACCATCAAGTACGCCTCGCGTCTGGAGGAGGTGGTGGACGAAGTATTGGGCGGCCAGGCCCGGCTCGCCTTTTTACTCAACCCCACCCGGGTTGACCAGGTGCAGGCGGTGGCCGAGGCCGGCCTGATCATGCCGCGCAAGTCCACCTACTTCTATCCCAAGGTCCTGACCGGCCTGGTGCTGCACCTGATGGATCCGGCCGAGGACATCCCCGGCTGTCCGCAATGAGCCCATCCGCGCCGGAGCTGGTGACCGCCGACGGCCTGGGCCGTTGGCAGATCATCCAGCCCCGGCGGGGTTATCGCTTCTCCATCGACAGCGTGCTGCTGGCCTTTTTCGCCCCGCTGCCGTCCGGTCCGGTGACCGACCTGGGGGCGGGCTGCGGGGTGCTCTGCCTGCTGTTGGCCGCGCGCGGCCTGGTTGGACCCTTCACCGCCATCGAGATCGATCCCCTGGCGGCGGACTGCTGCCGGGACAACCTGGCGCGCCACCGCCTGGACGGTCGGACCTTCAATCAGGACCTGGCCGCCCCCATTCCGGAGCTGCCGGCCGCCAGCCAGTCGCTGGTCATCAGCAACCCGCCCTTTGGCAAGCCAGGCCAGGGACGGGTGCCGCCCGACCCGGCCCGGGCCCGGGCCCGGCACGA
>JAIUYB010000322.1 GCA_020216625.1 Desulfarculus sp. | reverse complement strand
CCCCGCGCCCCCTCCATGTAGGTGTAGAAAACCGGAGTCACGAAAAGGGTGAGCAGCTGGGAGACCAACAGGCCGCCCACCACCGCCAGGCCCAGGGGGCGGCGGGACTCGGCCCCGGCCCCCAGGCCCAGGGCGATGGGCAGGGTGCCCATCAGGGCCGCCATGGTGGTCATCATGATCGGCCGGAAGCGGACCAGGCAGCCCTGGCGGATGGCCTCGCGGGCCGAAAGACCCTGGGCGCGTTGGGCCTCGATGGCGAAATCGATCATCATGATGGCGTTCTTCTTCATGATGCCCACCAGGAGGATCATGCCCACGAAGGCGTAGAGGCTCAGATCATGGCCGAAGACCAGAAGCGTCACCAGGGCCCCCAGCACCGCCGTGGGCAGGCCGGAGAGGATGGTGATCGGGTGGATGAAGCTCTCGTAGAGAATCCCAAGCACCAGATAGATGACCAGGATGGCGGTGATCAGAAGCAGCAGCATGCCCGCCAGCGAGGACTGGAAGGCCTGGGCGGTGCCCTCGAACATGGTGGTCACCTCGGCCGGCAGGACCTCGGCCGCGGCCTGGCGCACCGCATCCACCGCCTCGCCCAGGCTGGCCCCGGGGTTGAGGTTGAAGGAGACGGTGACCGAGGGTAGCTGGCCGCTGTGGTTGATGAGCAGCGGCCCCACCCCCCGATTGACCTTGGCCAGCGACTCCAAGGGCACCAGGTTCTGGCCCCCACCGGAGACATAGAGCAAACCCAGGGCCGAGATGTCGCGCTGGTGCTCGGGCAACAGCTCCAGGATGACCTTGTACTGGTTGTTGGGGGCGTAGATGGTGGAGACCTGGCGCGAGCCGAAGGCGTAGTACAGGGCGTCCTCCACCACGTGGGCGCTGACCCCCAGGGCGGCGGCCTTGTCCCGGTCGATCTGAACCGTGACCTGGGGGTTGTTGACCTGGAGGTTGGTGGTCACGTCACGGATCATTGGCACCTTCTTCAAGCGCTCTTCCACCAGGGGCGCGGCCCGGTAGAGGGACTCGGTGTCCGGACTTTGCAGGGTGAACTGGTAGAGGCTCTTGGTCAGGTTGCCGCCCATGCGAATCACGGGCGGGTTTTGCAGATAGGCGTTGATGCCTGGCACCTGGGCCATCTGGCGGCGAAGGTCGGCGATGATCTGGTCGGCGCTTTTGTCGCGCTGGCTTCGGTCCACCAGGTGCATGAACAGGCGGCCGGTGTTGCCGGTGAGGTTGGGGCCGCCCACGCCCACGCTGCACATGAAGTCCTTGACGTAGGGATGCTCGGAGACGATGCGGGCCAGCTCCAACTGGCGCTTGACCATGGCCTCGAAGCTGATGCCCTGCTTGGCCTCGGTGAAACAGAAGATCTGCCCCTGATCCTCGTCGGGGATGAAGCCCTTGGGCATCTGGATGAATAAATACACCGTGGCCACGGTGAAGGCCAGGAGCACCAACATGATCAGGCGGCGGGCCTTGAGGGCGCGGTCCAGGCCCCAGGCGTAGGCCCGCAGCATGGCGTCGAAGACCCGCTCGCTGGCCTGATAGAGGCGGCCATGGGCCTGGTGGGAGGGGGCCTGGAGGAAGCGGCTGCAGAGCATGGGGGTCAGGGTGAGGGAGACCAGGCCCGAGACCAAAATCGAGGCCCCGATGGTCACCGCGAACTCGTGCAGGAGCCGGCCCAGGATGCCGCCCATGAACAGCACCGGAATGAAGACCGCCACCAGCGAGAGGGGCATGCTCAGCCCGGTGAAGCCGATCTCGCGCGCGCCCTTGACCGCCGCCACCAGGGGCGGCTCGCCGGCCTCCAGGTGGCGGACGATGTTCTCCAGCATGACGATGGCGTCGTCCACCACGAAGCCCACCGAGAGGGTCAGGGCCAGGAGCGAGAGGTTGTCCAGGGAGAAACCCATCTGGTGCATCACCGCGAAGGTGCCCACCAGGGAGGCCGGCACCGCCAGGCTGGTGATGATGGTGGCCGGCAGGTTGCGCAGAAACAAAAAGACCACCAGCACCACCAGGGCCACCGACAACATCAGGGTGAATTTCACGTCGGCCACCGAGTGGCGAATGGAGATCGAGCGATCGTAGAGGGTGTTGATCTGGATCGAGGCCGGCAACTGGGCCTCGAAGCTGGGCAGGAGCGCTTTGATGGCGTCCACCACCTCGATGGTGTTGGTGCCCGGCTGGCGCTGGATGGCCAGGATCAAGGCCCGCCGATCGGTGTACCAACTGGCCAGCTTGTCATACTCCACGCTGTCGATGACCCGGCCCAATTGCTCCAGCCGCACCGGGTTGCCATCGCGATAGGACACGATCACCGGCCGATAGCGGGCGGCGTCGTTGAGTTGGCCGCTGGCCTGGACGGTGTAGGCCTGCTCGGAGCCCTGGAGGGTGCCGGTGGGCAGGTTGACGTTGGCCTTGGCCACCGCCGCGGCCACCTCCTGGATGCCCAGGCCCCGGCTGGCCAGGGCCTTGGGATCCACCTGCACCCGCACCGCGTACTTCTGCGCGCCGTAGACCAACACCTGGGCCACGCCGCTGACCATGGAGATGCGTTGGGCCAGGAAGGTGTCGGCGTACTCGTTGACCGTGGACAGAGGCAGCAGGTTGGAGGACAGGGCCAGGTAGAGCACCGGCATGTCGGCCGGATTGACCTTCTTGAGCGAGGGCGGGGTGGGCATGTCCGGCGGCAGCAGGGTGGCGGCCTTGGCGATGGCGGCCTGCACGTCCTGGGCGGCGGCGTCGATGCTGCGATCCAGGGTGAACTGGAGCACGATCTGGCTGACCCCGGTGGCGCTCTGGCTGGTCATGGAGTCCAGGCCGGCGATGGTGGAGAACTCCCGCTCCAGGGGGGTGGCCACCGCGCTGGCCATGGTGTCGGGGTTGGCTCCGGGCAGGTTGGCCGTCACCTGGATGGTGGGGAAATCCACGCTGGGCAGGTCGCTGACCGGCAGCCCCCGGTAGGCCATGATGCCGAAGACGATCACCCCCAGCCAGATCAGGCTGGTGGCCACCGGCCGGCGGATGAACAGCTCGGTGGGGTTCATCGCCCCGGCCCCTGGGGAGCGGCCGGGGGCGCGCCCACAGCGGGTTTGACCGCCACCCGGGAGCCGTCGGCCAGGCGCAGCTGCCCCTCGGTGACCACCGTCTCGCCCGGCTTCAGGCCCTGATCGACCACCGCCACCTCCTCCAGCACCAGGCTGGTCTTGACCCCGCGGGCCTCCACGGTCTGGTCGGGCTTGAGCACGAAGACGTAATCGCCGACCTGCCCGCTCTGCAGGGCCTGGCTGGGGACCACGGTCACACCCCGGCGGGTGGTCAGGTTAAGGCGGACGTTGACGAATTGGCCCGGCCACAGGCCCAGGTCCTGATTGGGATAGGATGCCTTGAGGCGGATGGTGCCGGTGGCGGTGTCCACCGCGTTGTCCACGAAAACCAGCTCGCCGTGGCGGGTGGTCTCGTTTTCGCCTTCGGGCCGGATGGAGACGCTCAGGGGGGCCGCGGCCTGGTGGCGGCGGATCTCGCCCAGGTATTGCTCGGGCACCGCGAAGCTGACCTGGACGGGCTGGACCTGGGTGATGGTGACCATCACCTTGTTGTCGTCGTTGGCCTTGATCAGGTTGCCGGCGTAGGCCAACAGACCGCCGGTCTGGCCCCCCACCGGGGCGGTGATCTGGCACCAGCCCAGCTCCAGGCGGGCCTTGTCCACCTGGGCCTGGCTGGCCTGGGCGGTGGCCTCCTTGGCCTTGGCCTCGGCCTGGAACTGCTCGAACTGGGCGGTGCTCACCGCCTTGCGTCCGATCAGCTCCTGATAGCGTTTGAGGTCGTCCACCGCCTTGACCGCCAACGCCTGGTCGCGGGCGGCCTGGGCCTGGGCCTCGCGCAGGGCCACCTGGAAGGGCGCGGGGTCGATGGTGAACAGCAGGTCGCCCTTTTTGACGAACTGGCCCTCCTTGAAATGCACCGTGACCAACTGGCCGGTGACCCGGGCCTTGATGGCCACCGTGGCCAGGGCCTCCACCTTGCCAATGGCCTTAATCGCCACCGGCACGTCCTCCTGGCGCGCCTGGGC
>JAIUYB010000321.1 GCA_020216625.1 Desulfarculus sp. | reverse complement strand
GACCAGGGCCAGGAGCAGGGCCTTGCCCTCGGCCGCCGCGCCGAGGACCACCACGCCCGAGCCGATGCGCTCGCGCAGGTTGTCGGCCAGCTCGCGCATGGCCTTGGGGCTGTCGATCTCCACCTGGGTGACCAGGGCCTTGACCCCACCCACCTCCCGGGCCTCGGCCAACAGGTCGCGGGAGCCGGCCCCGGCCAGCCGGGCCTTGAGGCTCTCCAGCTCCTTCTCCCGCTCCTTGATCGAGGCCTGGAGCTTGACCGCGCGCTCGGCCACCTCGGAGCGGGGGCATTTCAAGGCCGCCGCCGCCGCGCCGAGCTGATCCTCCAGGGCCAGGAAGGCCTCCAGGGCCGCGGCCCCGGTCAGGGCCTCCACCCGGCGCACCCCGGCCGCCACCGAGGACTCGGCCACGATCTTGAACAGACCGATGTCACCGGTGCGGGCGGTGTGGGTGCCGCCGCAGAGCTCCTTGCTGATCCCCGGCACCTCCACCAGGCGCACTTGGTCGCCGTAGCGCTCCTCGAATAGCGCCATGGCCCCGGTGGCCATGGCCTCCTCGATGCCCATCACGGTGGTGGTCAGGGCGATGTTCTGCCGGATGCCGGCGTTGACCGTCCGCTCCACCGCCCGGATCTCCTCCGGGGTCAGCGCCTGGAAATGGCTGAAGTCAAAACGCAGGCGCTCGGGCGAGACCATGGAGCCGGCCTGCTTGACGTGCTCTCCCAGGTGCTGGCGCAGGGCGGCGTGCAGCAGGTGGGTGGCGCTGTGGTTGGCGGCGGTGGCCGCGCGGGCGGTGGGGTCCACCCGCAAAGCCAGGTCCTCGCCCAGGGCGATGATGCCCTCCACCACCTCCACGTGGTGCACGATCACCTCGCCGCCGGGCTTGGTGGTGTCGACCACCTTGGCCCGGCCCCGGGGGCCGATGATCTGGCCCAGGTCGCCCACCTGGCCGCCGGCCTCGCCATAGAAGGGCGTGGCGGCGAAGATCAGCTCGGCCGTCTGGCCCAGGCCCACCGCCTCCACCGGCTCGCCCTCCACCAGAATCAGGGCCGCCTGACCGGTCGCCTCCAGGCCGTCATAACCCAGGAAGGCGGTGCGGAAGCCTTGGGCGCGCAGCGCCGTCAGGGCCGGAGGCAGCTCGTCCTCGCCCGAGCCCTTCCAGGCCGCGCGGCTGCGGGTCTTTTGTTGGGCCATGGCCGCGTCGAAGCCGGCCTCGTCCACCCCGAAGCCCTCCTCGGCCACGATGGTCATGGTCAGATCCAGGGGGAAGCCGTAAGTGTCGTAGAGCTTGAAGGCCATGTCGCCGGAGAGCGTCCGCCGGCCCTGGGCCTTGGCCTCGTCCAGGGCCTCGGTCAACAGGCGCAGGCCGGTGTCCAGGGTCTCGCCGAAGCGCTCCTCCTCGCTCTGCACCACCTTGGCGATGAAGACCCGGGCGTCGTGCAGGGCGGGATAGGCCACCCGCATGTGGTCGATGACGGTCATGGCCACCTGGTGCAGGAAGGGCTGGGTCAGGCCCAGCTTGCGGCCGTGGCGGGCGGCCCGGCGCAGGATGCGGCGCAGCACGTAGCCCCGGCCCTCGTTGCTGGGCAGGATGCCGTCGCCCACCAGGAAGGCGCAGGCCCGGGCATGGTCGGCGATGACGCGCAGACTGGTGTCGCTCTTGGCGTCGGCCCCATAGGCCACCCCGGCCAGCTCGCCGGCGTGGCGCAGGATGGGGGTGAACAGGTCGCTGTCGTAGTTGGAGAGCTTGCCCTGGCAGACCGCGCTGATGCGCTCCAGGCCCATGCCGGTGTCGATGCTGGGCCGGGGCAGGGGGTTCATGGTCCCGGAGGCGTCGCGGTTGTACTGCATGAAGACCAGGTTCCACAGCTCCAGGTAGCGGTCGCAGTCGCAGCCCACGTGGCAGTCGTGCGCCCCGCAGCCCACCCCCGGACCCTGGTCGATGTGGATCTCCGAGCAGGGGCCGCAGGGCCCCGTGTCGCCCATGGCCCAGAAGTTGTCCTTGTCGCCCAGGCGCACGATGCGCGAGGGGCTAACCCCCACCTCGCGCTCCCACAGCTCCGCCGCCTCGTCGTCCTTCTCGTGCACGCTGACCCAGAGGTCTTTTGGGTCCAGGCCATAGCCCTGGGTGAGCAGCTCCCAGGCGTAGGTGACGGCCTGCTGCTTGAAGTAGTCGCCGAAGCTGAAGTTGCCCAGCATCTCGAAGAAGGTGTGGTGACGGGGGGTGAAGCCCACGTTCTCCAGGTCGTTGTGCTTGCCCGAGGCCCGGAAGCACTTCTGGCAGGTGGTGGCCCGGGTGTAGTCGCGCTTCTCCTGGCCCAGGAAGACCTGCTTGAACTGCACCATGCCCGCGTTGGCGAACAGCAGGCTGGGGTCGTCCTTGGGCACCAACGGCCCGCTGGAGACCACCTGGTGGCCCTTGCCCTTGAAGTAATTAAGGAACAGGTCGCGCAGTTCGTTGCCGGTCTTGGCCATGGGTCGTCCTTTGCAGCAATCGGGCCGCCCAAGGGCCCGGGTGGGTGTCCCCCGCGATGGCCGCCGTGATGGGACGCGGCCTGGTCGCGGGTTTTAAGATTAGCATATTCCGCCGCGCCGCCCGGAACCAAGCCCAGGGGACGGCCGGAAACCTCGACGCGGGGCTAGTCCTCCGGCTCCAGGCTGGCGTCGCCGCCGCCGGCCAGCGCCTTGAGGCCGTGCTTGGCCCGCAGGCGCTCCTCCACCTGGGCGCAGACCTCGGGGTGGTCGCGCAAGAAACCGATGGCGTTCTCGCGGCCCTGGCCCATGCGCTCCTCGCCGTAGGAGTACCAGGCCCCGCTCTTGTTGACCATGTCCTCGGCCACGGCCATGTCCAGCACCTCGCCCAGCTTGTTGATGCCCGCGCCGAACATGATGTCGAACTCGGCCTGCTTGAAGGGCGGGGCCACCTTGTTCTTGACCACCTTGACCCGGGTGCGGCTGCCGATCTCCTCCTCGCCGGACTTGAGCTTGCCGATGCGGCGGATGTCCAGGCGCAAGGAGGCGTAGAATTTGAGCGCGTTGCCGCCGGTGGTGGTCTCGGGGTTGCCGAACATCACCCCGATCTTCATGCGGATCTGGTTGATGAAGATCACCGCGGTGCGGCTCTTGGAGATGACCGAGGTCAGCTTGCGCATGGCCTGGCTCATCAGCCGGGCCTGGAGCCCCACGTGGCTGTCGCCCATCTCGCCTTCCAGCTCGGCCTTGGGCACCAGGGCGGCCACCGAGTCCACCACCAACACGTCCACCGCGCCGGAGCGCACCAGGATCTCGGCGATGTCCAGGGCCTGCTCGCCGGTGTCCGGCTGGCTGACCAACAGCTCGTCCACGTTGACGCCCAGCTTCTTGGCGTAGCCCACGTCCAGGGCGTGTTCGGCGTCGATGAAGGCCGCCACCCCGCCGGCCTTCTGGGCCTCGGCGATGACGTGCAGGGTCAGGGTGGTCTTGCCCGAGGACTCCGGGCCGAAGATCTCGGTCACCCGTCCCCGGGGCACGCCGCCCACGCCGGTGGCCAGGTCCAGGCCCAGGGAGCCGGTGGAGATGGCGGCCACGTCGGCGGCGACCTCGCCGGCGCCCAGGCGCATGATGGCGCCCTTGCCAAAGCTGCGTTCGATCTGCTTCAGGGCGCTGTCCAGGGCCTTGTCCCGCTGGGCCTCGGGGTCCTTGGGCTCTTTTTCGGCCATGATCTGTTCCTCTCGGGCTATGGGGAGTGGCGGAGCGCGGCTGCGCGCGGTTCTCCGCCAGTATACACTAAACACCCGGCGAGTCCGCAACCCCGACCTGGGGGCGGGCTCAATCCGCCAGGTCCACCGGACCGGAGCCCAGGTCCCAGGCCCAGCGCGGCCGGTAGATGGGGCCGGCCGGGGTCAGGGTGCTCTCCATCAGGCACACCCGCCGCGCCACGAACTCCGGCCCCCGCCAACCAGCCAGGCCGGCCAGGGCCTGGGCCAATGGGCGGGAGGGCGGGTTCGGCCCCCGGCCCCGGCGGGCGCGGCCCAGGGTCAGGTGGGCCTGGAAGCGCCGGGTTTCGGGCGGGAAGCCCAACCCGGCCAGGCCGTCATCCA
>JAIUYB010000320.1 GCA_020216625.1 Desulfarculus sp. | reverse complement strand
GAGCCGGAGCCTTGGCCGGGGCCGGGGCGGCGTCGAAGCGCATCAGGATGTTGAAACCCTCCTCGGTGGCCACCACCCCGCTGGGCTGGCCCGGGGCCAGGCCGGCCAGGGCCCGCATGAACTCGGAACGGATGCGGGTCTCCGGCACCCGGCCCAGGCGGCCGCCCCGGCTGGCGGCCGGCCCCACCGAGTAGTTCTTGGCCAAGCTCTCGAAGCTGTCGCCCTTGAGCAGGCGCTGGCGGATGGTGTCGGCCAGGGATTTCTGCTTGACCGTGATGACGCCCAGGTCGACCTCCTGGGCCCAGGCCGGGGCCGCGATCCCCAGAAGCAAGCAAGCCAACACCAAACCCAGCAACCGGCCAGGAAGCCTCATGGTTTTCTCCCGCGAAAAGCGTTGCGCGCCATGTCAAATCTTATTGGCGTTCAAGTAAACCCGGCCCCGCCGCCCGTGTCAACCGCTTTCGCGGAAGTCGGTGGGGGGTGTGGCTACGCCGCAGCTTGACACTGCCCAGTGCCTCTGCTAGTAAGGAATCCTTTAGTTGTTCCAAGCCTCTTTTTCCCAGGAGGACGCCGGCCCACCCGGGCGCGGCTTCCGCGGAGCATGCCAGTGGCCAAAGGCAAGATCGAGATCGACCGCGAGAGATGCAAGGGCTGTGGGCTATGCATTTCGGTTTGTCCCAAGCAGCGCATCGCCACCAGCGCGGGCTTGAACCAAAAAGGCTATTATCCGGCAGAGTTCACCGCCGCCGAGGGCAAGGACGCTTGCACCGGTTGCACCCTCTGCGCGGTGATGTGCCCAGATCTGGCCATCGAGGTGTACCGTGACTAAGCGATTGATGCGTGGAAGCCATGTGTTGGGCGAGGCCGCGGTCCGCGCCGGCTGCCGTTTTTATTTCGGCTACCCCATCACTCCCCAGAACGAGGTGCCCGAGTACATGAGCGCCCGGCTGCTCGAAGTCGGCGGCACCTTCGTCCAGGCCGAGAGCGAGGTCGCCTCCATCAACATGGTCATGGGCGCTTCCATGGCCGGGGCCCGGGTGATGACCACCTCCTCCAGTCCCGGCATCAGCCTCAAGCAGGAGGGCATCAGCTACCTGGCCGGCCTGGAGCTGCCGGCGGTCATCGCCAACATGATGCGCGGCGGCCCCGGCCTGGGCAACATCGCCCCGGCCCAGGGCGACTACTTCCAGGCCACCCGGGGCGGCGGCCACGGCGACTACCGCTGCATAGTGCTGGCCCCGGCCTCCTGCCAGGAGCTCTGCGACCTGACCTTCCGGGCCTTCGACCTGGCCGACAAGTACCGCAACCCGGTGATGATCCTGGGCGACGGCATGATGGGCCAGATGATGGAGCCGGTCGAGTTTCCCGAAGCCATCGACCCGGCCAGCCTGCCGGTCAAAGATTGGATCCTGACCGGAGCCGCCGGCCGTCCCCAGCGCACCATCCTCTCCCTGCTTCTGGACCCCAAGGTCCTGGAGGCCCACAACTACAAGCTGACCCGCAAATACGACGCCATCACCCGGGCCGAACAGGACTGGGAGACCTATCTGTGCGAAGACGCCCGGCTGGTCGTGGTGGCCTTCGGCACCGCGGCGCGCATCGCCAAGGGCGCCATCAAGCGGGTGCGGGAGATGGGCATCAAGGTGGGGCTGTTTAGGCCCAAGACTCTGTGGCCCTTCCCCTACCAACCCCTGGGCGAGTTGGCCCGCGCCACCCGCCATCTGCTGGCCTTCGAGATGAACTCCGGCCAGATGGTGGAAGACGTGCGCCTGGCGGCGGAGGGCCAGGGCGAGGTCCACTTCTACGGGCGTCCGGGCGGCGTGATCCCCACCCCGGACGAGGTGGCCCACCAGATCAGCCACTATTACTACGGCGCCGGCCTGGACCAGGCCGCGGCCGTGGCCCGCCGGGCGTGAGGACGATCATGAAAAAGATCTTCAGCAAGCCCCAGAGCCTTAAGCCGGCGGTGATGCACTACTGCCCCGGCTGCGGCCATTCCATCATCCACCGCCTGGTGGCCGAGGCCATCGACCAGCTCGGCATCCAGGAGCGCACCATCGGGGTGCCACCGGCCGGCTGCGCGGTGCTGGCCTACAACTACTTCGACGTGGACATGGGCGAGGCCCCCCATGGCCGGGCCCTGGCCGTGGCCACCGGCCTGAAGCGCGTGCAGCCCGACAAGGTGGTTTTCACCTACCAGGGCGACGGCGACATCGCCGCCATCGGCACCGCCGAGACCATCCACGCCGCCAACCGGGGCGAGAAGCTCACCGCCATCTTCGTCAACAACGGCACCTATGGCATGACCGGCGGCCAGATGGCCCCCACCACCCTGGTGGGCATGGGCTCCACCACCACCCCCCAAGGCCGCAACCCCGATCGCGACGGCACGCCCCTGGACCTGACCCAGATGCTGGCCGTGGCCAAGGGCAGTATTTACCTGGAGCGGGTGGCGGTCAACTCGCCCAAGAACATCAAGCGCGCCGCCGCCGCCATTAAAAAAGCCTTCCGGGTGCAACTCGACGGCCTGGGCTTCGCTTTGGTGGAGGTCTTGAGCATGTGCCCCACCAACTGGAAAATGGAGCCGGTGAAGGCGCTGGAGTGGATCGACCAGACCATGACCCAGGTCTTCCCCCTGGGAGTGATCAAGGACCTGACCGGTTACGACAGCAAGGGGGAGACGGCATGACCTTGAAAAGCGTTTTCGCCGGCTTTGGCGGCCAGGGCGTGCTGATGATGGGCTATCTCCTGGCCCTGACCTCCATGCGCCGGGGCAAGAACGTCACCTACCTGCCGGCCTACGGGGCCGAGGTGCGCGGCGGCACCGCCAACTGCACCGTGGTGGTCAGCGACGAGGAGATCGCCAGCCCGGTGGCCAGCAACCCCGACATCGCGGTGGTGATGAACAACCCCAGCCTGATGAAATTCTCCAACCTGGTCCGCAGCGGCGGCACCCTGCTGGTCAACAGCTCGCTGGTGGAGACCAAGATCGGCCGCGCCGACCTCAATGTGGTGCCGGTGCCGGTGAGCGACCTGGCCCACGAGCTGGGCGAGGACCGCTCGGCCAACGTGGTGATGATGGGCGCCTTCGTGGCGGTCACCGGCCTGCTGGACCTGGACGCCTTCAAGGAGGCCCTGGCCGAGACCAACCTGGGCAAGAAACCCAAGGTGCTGGAGCTTAATCGCAAGGCCCTGGAAGTGGGCGCGGCCGCCGCCCGCCGGGCCCTGGGCAAGGAGTAAGGCCCATGACCGTCAAACAGATCACGATCCAGATCCCCAATCAACCCGGTCAGTTGGCCCGGGTCAGCGAGTTGATGGGCGACGCCGGGGTCAACATCCTGGCCTTGTTCGTCTCCACCACCACCCCGGGCGGCGAGGGCCTGATGCGCTTCGTGGCCGACAACCCCGACAAGGCCGCCAACGTGTTGGCCGGCCAGGGGCTCAAGGCCGAGATCGACGAGGTCATCGCGGCCGAAACTCCGCACCACGCCGGCGGCCTGATGGCGGTGCTCAATCCCCTGAAACGCTCCGGGGTGAACGTGGATTACCTCTATCCCTGCATTCAGACCGGGGAGGCCACCATCCTGATCCTGGGCGCGAGCCAGATCAAGGACGCGGTGGAGGCGTTGAAAAAAGACTGGATCCGGCTCTACGGCGAGGAGCTTTACAACATGTAATCGCTCCATAATCGAGCCAGCGAAATTTCAGGGGGCCCCCAGCGGCGGGGCCCCCTTGGCGTTGGCGGCGTTGGCCGGCGGCATCCGGCGGCTCAGGCCACCTCGCCCACCTCGTCGAAAAGACGGCCCACCTCCAACAAGAGCACCATGGCCCCGCCCTCGCGTCGCCGGCCGACCCTGCCCACCAGGTTCAAGGCCAGATTGCCAAAGTTGCCGCTCATGTCGGCCAGGCTGCCCTGATCCAACGCCTCCACCGAATCCACCGCGTCCACGGTCAGGGCCAGATTGCGCCCGTCCTGGTCGATGACCACCGCGATCTCCTGGTGAGTCTTGCGGATGGTTTCGCGCGCCTCCTGGAACAGGTTGACCATACGGGCCAGAACCGTCTCCCGGGTGCGGTCGATC
>JAIUYB010000319.1 GCA_020216625.1 Desulfarculus sp. | reverse complement strand
GCCCCCCGAGGGTGGGGGCTACACGGAGGCCAGTCCAGGTGAATGCATTGTGTTGACCAATGGTTGCCCGCGCCAAACCGCGAAAGATTTTACCTTGACAGCAAGTTACAATGTAGCTAGATTGTAACTGTGGCCGCCCGCCATGTCAATCTCCGGGGCAGACGCGCCCCGAGGGGAGCCGACCGTCAGGGTCGGCGGGGCGGGAAACGGCGACAGCGGGAGTCAAACATGGAGCCTCGGACGGGCGCGGCCAGTCTTCGAGGGTCCGTGCGTCTTGCAAAGGGGTCTATGACATGAGATACGCCGAGGTTGGGTATAACCTGGAAATCGATCTGGCCACCGGCAACATCGAGCGGGTCGAGACCGACCCGAAGCTGATGGAGCTGCACCTGGGCGGCCTGGGCACCAGCGTAAAGCTGCACTGGGACCGGGTGCCGCCGGAGACCAAGCCCTTTGACGACGAGAATCTGCTGATCTTCAGCTCGGGGTTGTTCAACGCCACCCCGGCCTTCAGCGCCAACCGCACCGTGGTCACCTTCGTCTCGCCCCAGTCGGAGCTTTTGGCCTATCCCATGATGGGCGGGTTCTGGTCGGCGGAGCTGAAGCACGCCGGCTACGACAAGGTGCTCTTGCGCAACAAGTCTCCCAAGTGGGTCTACATCTGGATCAACAACGACAAGGTGGAGATTCGCGACGCCTCCCATCTGGTGGGCCGGGGCGCGCTGGAGACCCAGGACCTGATCCGGGCCGAGCTGAAACAGCCCAACGCCCAGGTGGCGGCCATCGGCATCGCCGGCGAGAACCGGGTCTTCACCGCCTCCATCGAGCAGTCGCGCTCCAGCGCCAGCCGCCTGGGCGGCGGGGCGGTGATGGGCGACAAGAAGGTCAAGGCCATCGCGGTGCGGGGGACCAAGGACATCAACCTCTACGACGGCGCGGAGTTCATGCGCCTGATGGGCGAGGTGGCCGACTACATCAACTACCGCAACGCCAACCCCATCCCCGACGTGATGACCATCCTCTCCGGCATCGGCTCGCCCCAGGAGATGATCCACACCGACGAGCAGTGGCACACCGAGAACTTCATGTGGGGCAACGCCCGCACCCGGCGCCGCGGCTTCTGGACCGACCAGATCAACGAGAGCTGGTCCACCACCCAGGTCAACTCCATCAAGCGCCTGATCAGCTGCTACAACTGCCCCCAGCACTGCGGCGCGCTGATCAACTATCCCAACGTGCCGCGCTACATGATGAAGTGCTTCTCCAAGCTGACCTACGCCATGGCCGCCTACGTGGACAACCTGGATTTCGGCTTCAAGATCGGCCAAGTGGCGGCCGAGTACGGCGTGGATGGCTTCTCCACCCCCCAGATCCTGGCCTTCGGGGTGGAGCTGTACGAGAACGGCATCCTCACCGACAAGGACTTCGAGGGCTGCCCCAAGGACAACGAGGGCCGCTTCTTCTGGCTCTTGGAGCGGGTGGCCAAGCGCGAGGGCATCGGCGACGTGCTGGCCAACGGCACCTACTGGGCGGCCAAGGAGATCGGCAACGGGGCCGAGGAGTTCGCCCACAACAACATCAAGAAGCACGAGCAGCTTCCCCTGAAGCTGGGCATGCTCGATCCGCTCTACTTCCTGATGTACTCCACCAACGAGAAGATCAGCATCACCCAGATCGAGGGCAACTGGCCCCAGGCCGCCTTCCCCACCCGGGAGCAGCGGGAGCGGTTCGTGGAGGACTGGCCCCAGCTCCCCAACGAAAAGTTCAAGGAGTACCTGCTGAACTGGGAGCCCCGGGGCGAGAAGGCCATCCCCTACTACCCCACCCCGGACATCGCCTCGGAGATCGTCGACTGGATGGAGATGCTCCACAACATCGACGACGCGCTGTGCATCTGCGCCGGCATGGGCTCCTTCTGCCTCAAGCCGCCCTACCACATCCACAACTATCCCAAGCTGATCGCCGCGGCCACCGGCCTGGAGATGGACGAGGAGATCCTGAAGAAGACCGTCAACCGCAGCCGCAACCTGCACCGGGCCTTCAACAACCTGCGCGGCATGAGCCGCAAGGACGAGAAGCCGCCCGAGGACCACTGGAAGCGGCGCTTCCCCGAGCTGGAGGAGGAGCTGCTGACCACGTACTACCGTTACAAGGGCTGGAACTACGACGGCGTGCCCACCCGGGAGCGCCTGCACGAGCTGGGCCTGGACTACGTGGCCGAGGAGCTTAGCAAGAGAGGGGTCCTGAAAGATGGCCAAGACTAAGAAAATCAAGCGCATCAAGATCGACGCCGACCGCTGCAACGGCTGCCGCGGGTGCGAGATCGCCTGCTCGGCCTACCACGCCGAGCCGCGCTTCAGTAGCATCAACCCGGCCAAGTCCCGCGTCCAGGTCATCACCCACCGGCTGCGCAACATCTGGCTGCCGGTCTTCGCCGGCGATTACGCCCCGGCCGAGTGCATGGGCCGCGACGTCTACACCATCGACGGCACCGAGTACGACGAGTGCGCCTTCTGCCGGGCGGCCTGCCCCTCCCGGGACCTGTTCAAGGACCCCGACTCCGGGCTGCCGCTCAAGTGCGACATGTGCGAGGGCGAGGACGAGCCCTGGTGCGTGAAATGGTGCCTCAACGACGTCCTGACCTACGAGGAGGTCGAGGTGCCGGTGGAGGAGGACGAGCCGGAGCCGCTGGGCGAGGTGGAGTTGGGCCTGGAGGCCCTGGCCAACAAGCACGGCCTGAACAAGGTCATGGAGACCCTGGCCCGGATGCAGGTGGCCAAAAAGGCCTGAGCCCGCCGCGCCGGAATTATCTGACTGGGGTGTAGCGTGGAAAACGTCGCCGACTACAAGGAAATCGTCGATGTCATCAAGCTCAATGGCGGCGACGCCTTCAAGCGTTGCTTCCAGTGCGGCCTGTGCGACGCCGTCTGTCCCTGGAACCGGGTGCGGACCTTCAGCATGCGCAAGCTGGTGCGCCAGGCCACCTTCGGCCTGACCGACATCGAGAGCGAGGACATCTGGCGCTGCACTACCTGCGGCCGCTGCCCCCAGCAGTGCCCCCGGGACGTGCGCCAGATCGACTCCGGGGTGGCCCTGCGCCGGATCGCCACCGAGTACGGCGTCTTCCCCACCTCGGTCAAGCCCATCCGCACCATCAGCGCCAGCCTGGTGGGCGAGGGCAACCCCCTGAACGAGGAGCGTAAGAACCGGGCCAAGTGGGCCGAGGGCCTGGGGGTGGCCGAGTTCAACGAGGAGATGGAGATCCTCTATTTCCCCGGCTGCTATCTCTCCTTCGACCCCCGGCTCAAGAAAGTGGCCCGGGCCACCGCCGCCATCCTGCAAAAGGCCGGGGTGGAGTTCGGCATCCTGGGGGCCAAGGAGAACTGCTGCGGGGAGAGCATCCGCAAGACCGGCGACGAGGCCCTGTTCCGCCGCCTGGCCAAGGAGAACATCAAGACCTTCATCGACCAGGGGGTCAAGCGGATCCTGGTCTCCTCGCCCCACTGCTACCACACCTTCAAGAACGAGTATCCCGACTTCAGGGTCAACTTCGAGATCGTGCACATCAGCCAATTCATCCACGAGCTGATCGCCGCGGGCCGGCTGGAGATCAAGAAGGAATACGCCAAGAAGGTGGCCTATCACGACCCCTGCTACCTGGGCCGCCACAACGGCGTCTACGACGAGCCCCGGGAGGCGTTGAAGCGGGCCCCGGGCCTGGAGCTTATCGAGCTGCCCGACAGCCGCCAGGACAGCCTCTGCTGCGGCGGCGGCGGCGGGCGCATCTGGATGGAGACCCCCAAGGGCGAGCGCTTCTGCGACATCCGGGTGCAGCAGGCCCTGGACCTGGGGGCCCAGGTGCTGGCCACCGCCTGCCCCTACTGCATCTCCAACTTCGAGGACAGCAAGCTGACCCTGGACGTGGTGGAGGCCATCGAGATCAAGGACATCACCGAGATCGTCCAGGAGGTCATCTAGGCCGCTGGGCGGGGCGGTTCCGACAAACGCATCACTTTGCCGGCCCGGAACGCTGGGACCTCCCCGCCGTCCTGGACCGGCCCAAGGGGGAATACAAGGCTATG
>JAIUYB010000318.1 GCA_020216625.1 Desulfarculus sp. | reverse complement strand
AGTTGGGCCGATTATACACACAATCCCCCAGGCAGGGACAAGCGGACCGCCCTGTGCTATATTCTGCCATCATGTCCAGCGCGACCCACACCACCCACCCTGTCGACTTGCGCCCCTGGGAGCGCTGGACCCTGCTCCTGTCCACCTTGCTCCTGGTCTTCCTGGCCGCCCACGGCAAGGGCCGCAAGGAGCGCGACGCCTACGAACGGTTCCTGGAGAACGCCCCCAAGGTGGCCGCCGCCCTGGAGCGTTTCGCCGCCGACCACGAGGGGCGCTTCCCGCCCGACGCCATGCACACCGCCCAGCCCCAGGGCCTGGACGAGCGCTACATCCACTGGCAGCGGGAGTGGAAGATCGACTACGAGGTGCACGACAACGGTCAGGGCGGCCAGACCGTCTGCCTGGAGTTCGGCGGACCCTTCGAGCGCCGCTACTACTTCGGCCTTTGCCGCAAGCCCGAATACCGCCGCCTCTATGGCCGCGGCCAGCCCATCCCCGGCCAGATCAACCGCATTTGGGTGATCCGCGAGTCGGCCGAGATCATGCCCGACCCCGTCATGCCCCCGGTCCCGCCACCGCCGGAGGGCTGAACGTGAGCCGGGCGGAGCTGGCGGGCCGGGTCAACCTCCTGGGGCCCTGGCTGCGCCGGCGCTTTGGCGGCCGGGTGGCCAAGGTGGGCCTGGACCTGGGCCTGGGCTGCCCCAACCGCCAGCCGGGCCGGGGTGGCTGCGCCTTCTGCACCCCCCTGGCCGCCGGCCAGGGCCTGGGCACCCTGCCCCTGGAGAGGCAATGGGACCTGGGCCGGGAGCGCCTGGCCGCCGCCGCCGCCCGCCGGGGACAGACCCCGCCCCGGATGCTGGCCTATCTCCAAGCCTTCACCTCCACCCACGCCCCAGCCCCCCGCCTGGCCGCGCTCTACGCCCGGGTGGCGGCCCTGCCCGAGGTGGCCGGGGTCGTCATCTCCACCCGGCCCGACTGCCTGGACCGGCCCCGCTGGGAGGTGTTGGCCGACCTGGCCGCGCGCCAGCCCCTGTGGTTGGAGTTGGGCCTGCAATCGGCCCACGACCCCACCCTTGTGGCCATCGACCGGGGCCACGACCGGACCGTTTTCGACGCCGCCGTGGACCAGGCCCGGGCCCGGGGCATCGACGTGGCGGCCCACGTCATCCTGGGCCTGCCCGGCGAGACCCAGCGCCACACCGACGCCACCGCCGACCACCTGGCCCGTCTGGGGGTCTGGGGGGTGAAACTCCACCAGCTCATGGTCCTGGAGGGCAGCCGCCTGGCGGCCGACTGGCGCGCGGGCCGGCTGACCCCCTGGAGTCTGTCCCAGTGGGCGGCGGCCACGGCCGGGTTCCTGGCCCGCCTGCCGGAGGCGATGGTGGTCCACCGCCTGGCGGCCGACCCCGGCCCAGAGACCCTGCTCGCCCCGGATTGGGCGGCAAACAAGGGACTTGCCCTGGACGCCCTGGGCCGGTATATGCTGGAGCACGATCTCAGACAGGGGGTGCAATGGCCGAAAAAACCGTGACGGTCTGGACCATCGACCACCGGCTGGGCACCTTTTTTGGGGCCGAGACCTCGCGCGGCCTCTGCGCGCTGACCATCCCGGTGCACTCGGGGAGGGATTTCGCCTTGCTTCTGGACCGCCGCGCCCCCCGGGCCGAGCCAGTGACCGTGGCCCCGGAGACGACCGAGAGCGGACGCCAGCTCCTGGCCTGGCTGGCCGGGGAGCGCACCAGCTTGGACGCCCCCCTGGACTTGAGCCGATTGAGCGAGTTCAGGGTGGCGGTGATGCGCGCCGTGGCCGAGATACCCTTTGGCCAGACCCGCACCTATGGCGCCATTGCCCGCCAGGTGGGACGGCCGGGCGCGGCCCGGGCGGTGGGCCAGGTGATGCACCGCAACCCGGTGCCGCTCTTCGTGCCCTGCCACCGGGTGCTGGGTTCCGGTGGGAGCCTCTGCGGCTTCGGGGCGGGCCTGCCCATGAAGCAGGCGCTGTTGGAGATGGAGCAGGGAGGGAGGTTGTTGTGAAAGGGATTGCTTAGTCAACAACCCATCGTCCAGCGAGGACGATCGGCTAAGGAAATTTTTTGTCAATCAAATACAGGATTGCGTTCACTTCCTGCTGGAAAAACTTCGCATACACGCCATCGTTTAGGCCAAATATATTGTCCCATGCCAAATTGTGACCCGTGGTGTTTCTCAGCTTGGCTGTAGTCTGGAAGGCAGTTAGCGGGAGATCATCTATTATTGCCTCATAGATATCTGATAGGCCCTTTGCCGAGGTCTGTATATTGCACAAATTGAAATCCTCCCTAAACTGGGGTGATTGAAAGATTCTGCCAAGTTGATCCTCTGGATATTTAGTCTTCAATAACGACTCAAATATTACACCGCCATGAAACAAGTGAGTTATCAAAGGCTGTATAGATCCACCACCGGTGCTCCGCAAGTCTAATTCTCTGCGCCGTTCATCATATTCCAGCAAAAACACATAGAACGCGCTCACAATCGACCGCGTTTTAGGGTCACCAATTAGAGTTTTTACAACCTTATCAACAAAATCACCTAACGAAACTTGTCTTGCACCAGGTATAACACCGAAGCGCTTGAGCTGATTATCAAGCTTATTCTGGACCTCTCGGATGGTGACTCCTGCTACCTGATCTTCATCCTTGAGAAGCAAGAATCTATATGCTGGCAGGTCCTGCCATGTCTTGTTTGCGTTCTTTTGGTCTTCGGAAAGGGCTGCGTCTAGATAGAACAGCGCCTTCGCGTAATGGCGCATGTCAAAAGCCAGCCAAGCCATCAGGTAAAATGGCGTGCCTTTGTGGATTACTTTGTATTTTTGAGGATCAGTTTCTTGAAGTTTCATTAACAATAGTTCGTAGTCTGAGAATCGTTCATATGGTTTTATGGGCCGCTCAGCTTCTCCGTTTTGTCCATCCTTTGGCCACCAATGACGCCCCGGCCCAAAAGTCTCAAACAATAGCGCAGCGGCATTGTGGTTTCCGGGGTCGATCTCCGCAAACCATGCAACCGCCAAATCAATCTGTTCTTGGCTCAAGATATGCGGCCCCATTTTCCCTCTGTCAATTTCTTATCGGCTCCGCCGAATGCTAACTAGCCGGTCGCACCTCATCCCGGCGGTGAGCAGGGTTGCCCCCTATTCGTCCTCGCCGCGCAGGGAGAACCGGAAATCGCAATGGTCCGCGCCCTGCATGATGGTCTGGGTGCGGGTCAGCTTGATGCGGGGATTGAACCCCTCGAAAAAGGCGAAGTCGCGCTGGCAGGAAAGGACCAGGCCCAGGTCGGCCAGCCCCAGCTCCCGGTACATCTCGGCATAGCGGCAGCGGCGCACGTTGAAATCGTAGCGCTGGTTGTTCTGGGCCAGACGCTCGACCTCCATGGCGCTGTCGTAGCCCCAGAACCGCACCACCGTGTCCAGGGCGGCGATGGTGTTCTCCGTAACCTGACGCGCCATCTCCTGGCCGCTGGCCAGGGCCAGCTGGGCGATGACCCGCTCCAGTTGGGCCAGGGCCTTCTCGCGGCCCAACTCCGCCCCAAAGGCCTCGATCAGCGGAGCCACGATGCGGGCCTCGATCTCCCGGCGGGCGATCAGGGGCACCTTGCTCAGGTCTGCGGACATGCTCGTTCCTCCTCGCGGTTGGCGCGGTCAGACTGCCCCCCTCCCGGCCGGTTCCCATACCTGCATCTTCGGCATTGCGTCCCGAAAAGGCAAGCGCCTTGGCGGGGCCGGGCCAGGCTCCGACCTCCCGCCTCAGGGCCAGGGGCAGGCCCGGCCTGTCGCGAGATATGGCCGCACGCTCCACTGCCGGCCATCGCTGGTCAGCTCCAGGCAGCCGCTGACGCCGGTCCAGTAGAGGGCCGCTCCGGCTGCCTCCACCCGGGCCCGGACCTCGGGCCGGGGCATGCCGAAGCCGTTGGCGCAGCCGGCCGAGAAGACCACCGCCCGGGGTCGCAGGGCGGCCAGTAGCTCGGCGCTGCACGAACCCTTGCCGCCGTGGTGGGCCGCCACCAGGATTTGTTCCCCGCCGCTGGGCAGGTCGGGCAACACCCGGCGCTCG
>JAIUYB010000317.1 GCA_020216625.1 Desulfarculus sp. | reverse complement strand
GAGGCGGCCAGGAGGTTGCCGGCGGTGCCCAACGAGACCAGGGTGCCGGAGACGAAACCGAAGCGGTTGATGGGAAACCAGGCCGCCAGCAGGGCGAACACACCCATCAAGGCCCCGCTCATGCCCAGTCCCAGCAACACCCGGGCCAGGAGGGCCTGATGGTAGTCCTGAGCCAGGCCAAAGAGCGCCGCGCCGGCCACTCCCATCAGGCCCAGGGCGGTGAGGGTGGCCCGCGGGCCGATCCGGTCCAGGGCCATGGCCAGGGGGAATTGGCTCAGGGCGAAGGCATAGTAGAAAACCGCGCCCAGGGCGCCCATCTGGCCGGGGTCGAGGCTGAGGTCGCGCATCAGATCGGGAGCGATGACGGCGGTGGAGACGCGGTAGAACATGGACAGGAAAAAACCCAGGCAGCCGGAGACGAAGATGCCCCAGCGTCGGCGGCTCCCGGGCGCGGGATCAAAGGCCGGGTCGAGATTTGCCATGCTGCTCATGTGCGGGGGAGCCATGGTTTGCGGCTCCCCCGCTTTCCAGGCCGATGGGACGTAGCCACGCGGCAGCTACCGCAAGATCCATTCTACTCCGACGGGTTGAATTTTGCAGGACGTTTGGCGAAGAAGGCCTCCATGCCCTCGGCCTTTTCCGGCCCGGCGAAGCAGGCGGTCTCGGCCAGGGCCTCGAAGGCCAGACCGGTGGTCAGGCCCACCTCCTGCGCCATGCGGGTGGCCCGCTTGGCCATCATCAGGCTGAAGGCCCCCCGGCTGGCGATCTTGTGCGCCAGCTCCATGGTTTTGGCCCGGAGTTCCTCGGCGGGATGGACCCGGTTGACCAGGCCGATGGCCAAAGCCTCGTTCGCGTCGATGATGTCGCCGGTGTAGATCAGCTCGCGGGCCTTGCCCACTCCCACTAGGCGGGTCAGGCGCTGGGTGGCCCCGGAGCCAGGGATGATGCCCAGGTTGATTTCGGGCTGGCCGAAGCGCGCGCCGACAGCGGCGATGCGCAGGTCGCAGGCCAGGGCGATCTCGCAGCCGCCGCCCAGGCAGAGCCCGTTGATCATGGCGATGACCGGTTTGTCCAGCTCCTCGAAGCGAGTGTAGAGACGCTGGGCCAGGGTGTCCAGGAAGCGATAGGCCTCCAGGGGGTTCATGCGGCCGAACTCGTTCAGGTCGCTGCCGGCGATGAAGGCCTTGTCGCCCGCGCCGGTGATGACCAAGACCCCCACCGAGTCGTCGGCGGCCACCCGCTCCTGCACGTCCTTGATCTCCAGGCGGGTGGCCTTGTCCAGGGCGTTGCGTTTCTCGGGCCGGTTGATGGTGAGGATGGCCACCCGGCCGTCCTGCTCATAGTCGATGTGTTGGTAACTCATCGCTCGCTCCCCCATATGCCTTTCTGGGATGGGGTCCGGGGGGACCTTCTTGGGGCACCCCAGAGGAGTCCCCCGGATTTTCCCGCTGATCCCTTCCCCTACGCTCTCTCGAACACGGCGGCGATGCCTTGGCCGCCGCCGCCGCAGATGGTGATGAGTCCATGGCGGACCTGTTGGCGTTGCATCTGGTTGACCAGGGTGGTCAAACGCATGGCGCCGGTGGCCCCGATGGGGTGGCCCAGGCTGATGCCGGAACCATTGACGTTGATCTTGCGGTCGTAATCTTCCGGGGCGATGCCCATCAGCTTGGCGTCCGCCAGCATCTGGACGGCGAAGGCCTCCTGGATCTCGAAGAGGTCGATGTCACTGATGGTCAGGCCGGCCCTGGCCAGGGCCTGGTTGACCGCGGCCGGGACCGCCGGGTAGGTCAGGGTGGGGTCGCAGGCGGCGTGGCCAGCGGAGACGAAGCGGGCCAGGGGGTTCTTGCCCAGGGCCTTGGCCCGGCTCTCGGACATCAGCACCAGGAAGGAGGCCCCGTCGTTCTCGCTGCTGGAGTTGCCGGCGGTGCAGACTCCGTCCTGGTAGACCGGCTTCAGGGCGGCCAGCTTTTCCAGGGAGGTCTCGGGACGCGGGGTCTCGTCCCGGTCCAGGCTGGCGGGCTGGCCCTTCTTGGCGGCGGGCAAGGGGACCGGCACCACCTCCTGGGCGAAGATGCCGCCCTCCCAGGCGGCCACGGCCTTGGCGTGGGAGCGCACCGACCACTCGTCCGCCGCCTGGCGGGTGATGCCCTCGGCCTTGGCCGCGTTCTCGGCCCAGCTCATCATGGAGTTGAGCTCGCCATAGCGGCCGATGGGCTGGCTCATGGGCCGGGCCCGCTGGATGCGGTCGTAGAAGGGAATGCCCCACATGCCCATGGCCCCGTGGCCGCCAGGCATGAAGCCCCACTTGGGGTCCACCCGTCCGCCCAGGCCCCACTTGATGTCCCCAGGCAGGTAGAGTTCGGCCTGGCTCATGGAGTCCAGGCCGCCGGCCACCACGATCTCGGCGTTGCCGGTCTGGATTTTCATCACGCCGTAGAGGATGGCGTCCAGGCCAGAGCAACAGCGGCGATCCATGGTGATGCCGGGCACATGATCCGGCCAGCCAGCGGCCAAGAGGGCGAAGCGGGCGGCGTTGGCGCACTCGCCGTTCTGGTAGGCCTGGCCGGCGGCGACCTCCTGCACGCTGGCCGGATCGATGCCGGCGCGCTCCACGGCGGCGTTCAAGGCCACCGCGCCCAGCTCGCCCACGGGCACGTTCTTGAGCGCGCCGCCGTAGCGGCCGATGGGGGTGCGGCAGGCGGATACGATGACAACCGATTCCATGGCTTGCTCCCCGATGGCGCCCGATGGGCGCTAGTTGTTCATGCCGAGCTTGTTGCCTTGCTCGTCGTAGAGGTACCAGCCCTTGCCGGCCTTCTTGCCCACGTGGCCGGCGGCGATCTTGCGGCGCAGGATGGCGGGCGGGAACCAGCGCGGGTCCTTGGTCTCCTCGTAGATGGCCAGCAGCGCGCCATGGGTGACCTCCAGGCCCACCATGTCGCCGGTCTCGAAGATGCCCATCTTGCGGCCCGAGGCCAGACGCAGGCCCTTGTCCACGTCCTCCACCGTGGCCACCCCCATCTCCACCAGGCGCATGGCCTCCAGCGTGGCCGGGAAGTTGATGCGGTTGATCAAAAAACCTGGCACGTCCTTCTGCACCATGATCGGCTCCTTGCCGATGGCCAGCGCGAAGGCGCGGCCGGCCTCCATCACCGCGTCCGGGGTGAACATGCCGCGCACCACCTCCACCGCCGCCATCATCGGCACCGGGCTGAAGAAGTGCAGGCCCAAGACCTGGGCGGGGCGCTGGGTGACGGCGGCCAGCTCGCTGATGCTGATGGCGCTGGTGTTGCTGGCCAGAAGCGCGTTAGCGTTGGCGGCGGCGTCCATGGCCTTGAAGATCTGCCGCTTGAGCTCCAGGTTCTCGAAGACCGCCTCGATGACCAGATCGTGACCGCCGCATTGGGACACGTCACTGGCGGTGGCGATGCGGGCCATGATCTCCTCCACCGTGCCCGCGACCTTGCCCTTTTCCACCAACTTGCCCACGCTCCAGGCGATGGACTTCAAGGCTTTTTCCAGCGCGGCCGGATTGCTGTCGCAGATGGTGACGTCAAGCCCGGCGCTGGCGCAGACCTGGGCGATGCCGGAGCCCATCAGGCCGGAGCCGACGATGAAAACCTTTTTGATTTGCATGGCGCTTGCTCCTGAGTCGTGACGGCGATTGAGCTAATCGCCGGTTGGTCTCTTGTTTCGCGCGAAGAAGCAGTGAATAATTTCGGAAGATCGCTCCATGTCTGGCGCTCCTCCCAATGACGCCTACTGCTCGCCTGCCCCGGAAACTCCCGCCTCGCCCCCCGGGGGCGAAAGGGCTAACGCCCTTTCGCCAGCTTTTTTCGGAGGGGGCGTGGGGGAACCATTTTTGCGCAGCAAAAAGGGTGCCCCCACTTTCTCTTAATCCCTCAACAACTCCCGCGCGATGACAACCTTCTGGATTTCGCTGGTGCCTTCGTAGATGCGGGTCAGACGCAGGTCGCGGTAGTAGCGCTCCACCGGGAAGTCCTTCATGTAGCCCATGCCGCCGAAGACCTGGACCGCCATGTCGGCCACGCGGCCCGCCATCTCGGTGCAGAAATACTTGACCATGGATGCCTCCTTG
>JAIUYB010000316.1 GCA_020216625.1 Desulfarculus sp. | reverse complement strand
GGTGGAGTATCTCGCCAGCGTTTTTCAGTTGCGGCCGCCACTCCTGGAGCTCCTTGAGCCCCAGGCGGCCGCGCTCGGCCCCCATGCGCACGGTCAGCGCCCCGGGCTGGGCCTGGACCACCAGGCCCTGAATCTCCTGGCCCGGCTCCAACCCACTGCGCCCCAGGGGACGCTCCTGGGCGGCTTTCAACTCGGCCGGGCTGGCCTTGCCCAAGGGCCCCCGGTAGCCATGGCGGCGGGAGTGGTCGGCGAGGCCCTTGACGATGGCGGCCTGTCCGGCGGCGGCCAGGTCCGGGTCGCAGGCGGTCTGCACCGTGAGCCCGCCCTCGTACAGGGTCGGCGCGCCGAAGCGCTCCTCCAACCATTGGCGCACCGCCTCCTCGTAATAGGGCGCGGCGATGGTGGGCTTGGTGTGGACGCGGATGTCCAGGGCCTGCTTGTGGGCGGCCTCGGCCTGGGCGGCGGTGATGTGGCCGTCGGCCAGCATCCGCTCCAGCACGTAGACCTGGCGGGCCCGGGCTCGGCTGGGGTGGCGGATGGGGCTGTAGCGGTTGGGGGCCTGGACCAGCCCGGCCAACAGCGCGCTCTCGGCGATGTCCAACTCGCTGGCGTGCTTGCCGAAAAAGGTCTGGGCCGCGGCCTCCACCCCATAGGCCCCGTGGCCCAGGTAGATCTGGTTCAGGTAAAGATAAAGGATCTCGTCCTTGTTCAGGTAGCGCTCGATGCGCCAGGCCAGGATGGCCTCCTTGGCCTTGCGGATGATGGTGCGCTGGGGGGTGAGCAGGAGGGTTTTGGCCACCTGCTGGGTGATGGTGCTGCCGCCCTGCACCACCCGGCCGGCCTTGAGGTTGACCAGGGCGGCGCGGAAGATGCCCAGGAGGTCGATGCCCGGGTGGGTGAAGAAGCCGCCGTCCTCGGCCGAGACAAAGGCCCAGACCGCCCACTTGGACACGTCGCTCAGGGGCACCACATAGCGTCGCTCGCGGCTGAATTCGGCCATGAGCTGGCCATCCCGGGCGAGAACCTGGGTGACGGCCGGAGGGCGGTAGTCGGCCAGGCGCTCGATGCGGGGCAGGTCCTGGCTGATCCACATCCAGGCCCCCAAGAGGGCCCCGGCCCCCAAAATGGCCAGCACCAGCACCAGGATGGCGTTCCAGATGAGCAGGCGGGCCAGGAGGCCGCGTTTCTTGCGTTTGGCCGGAGTTTTCTTGGCCGGCCGGCGGACATCCGGGGCACGCCCGTTGTCCTCGGGCGGGGGGATCGGTATCTGGTCGGTTGGGCGAGGCAAGGCCGAAAGCCTCCCGGCCGGCGGGTCGCCGGCCAATAGTCCACCCTCCGGGCCGGGGTCCTTCCGGCCGGCGCGGCGGGTGATTGGATGGTGGAAATCATATCAGAGCCAAAGGGTGGCCGCCAAGGAAGCATGGGCTTCCTTGACCAGGATGGGGGACCGTGCTAATGTTTCATGTCAGCTAATCTTTTCCCCCCAAAGGTCATCCGCGGTGCACGAATTGGCCATCGCCCAATCCCTCTTGGACATCGTTCTGGAGGAGGCCCAGCGCCATGGCGTGGGAAAGGTGACCCGGGTGGGGGTCAAGGTGGGGGCCTTTTGCAGCGTGGTGCCCGACTCCCTGAGCTTTTGTTTCGACCTGATCAAAGAGGGCACCGTGGCCGCCCAGGCGGCCCTGGTGGTGTTGCCGGTGCCGTTGGCCGGACAATGCCCTGATTGCGGCCAACGAGTTGAATTGCCTGATCCTTTCGCGGCCTGCCCGGTCTGCGGTGGTTTGCGGGTCGGCCTGGACCAGGGGCAGGAGCTCCTGGTGGACTTCATCGAGAGCGACGACAGCGAAAGCGAGTAGAAGTCATGGCCGAGATCGACGTCAGCCGTCCCATCCTGGACGCCAACCAACGCCTGGCCGCGGCCAACCGCGAGCGCTTCCGCGCCGCCGGGGTGAAGGTCCTCAACCTCATTTCCAGCCCCGGTTCGGGCAAGACCACCCTGCTGGAGCAGACCCTCAAACGCCTGCGCGACCGCCTGGCCATGGCCGTGATCGAGGGCGACGTGCAGACCGACGCCGACGCCCGCCGGGTGGCGGCCTGCGGGGTGAGGGCGGTGCAGATCGAGACCCGGGGCGGCTGCCACCTGGACGGAGCCATGGTGGCCCAGGCCGCCGGGGCCTTCGACCTGGGCAGCCTGGACCTGCTCATCATCGAGAACGTCGGCAACCTGGTCTGTCCGGTGGAGTTCGACCTGGGCGAGGACCTGAAGCTGGCGGTGCTCTCGGTGGCCGAGGGCGATGACAAGCCCAGCAAATATCCGCAACTGTTCAAGGAAGCCGGGGTGGTGGTGGTGAACAAGATCGACCTGCTGCCCTATATCGACTGCAGCCTGGAACGTATCCACGCCGACTGCCTGCGGCTCAATCCCCAACAGCGCATCTTCGATGTCTCCTGCCGCACCGGCGAGGGCCTGGACGCCTGGACGGATTGGCTGGAGCAGTGGGTCAGGGCCTGAACCATCCCCCATCCGGGGACGCCGAACCCATCTCGCGCCAAAGAGCCCAGGTTTCCGGGGTGGTGCAGGGAGTGGGATTCCGCCCGTTTGTCTATAACTTGGCCCGCGAGCTGGGCCTCAGCGGCTTCGTGGCCAACACCTCCGCCGGAGTGGATCTGGCGGTGCAGGGATCGCCCCCGGCCCTGGAGGAATTCTTCCACCGCCTCAAGCACCAGGCCCCGCCCCTGGCCCGGATCACCGATCTGGTCCGCAGCCAGGAGCCGCCGGTGGCCGGCGAGAGCGACTTCGTCATCACCGCCTCCCAGGCTGGCCAGCGCAGCGCCCTGATCAGCCCCGACGTGGCGGTCTGCGACGACTGCCTGCGCGAGATGCGCGATCCCGCCGACCGGCGTCACGGCTATCCCTTCATCAACTGCACCAACTGCGGCCCGCGCTACACCATCATCAAGGACCTGCCCTACGACCGGCCCCAGACCACCATGGCCCCCTTCACCATGTGTCCGGAATGCCAGGCCGAATACGACGACCCCAGCAACCGGCGCTTCCACGCCCAGCCCAACGCCTGCCCCAAGTGCGGCCCCCGGTTGTGGCTGGCCGACGCCCATGGCAACGAACTGCCCACCGCCGATCCCCTGGCCGCGGCGGCCGAGGCCCTGCGTCAGGGCCGGATCGTGGCCATCAAGGGCCTGGGCGGCTTCCACCTGGCGGTGGATCCCTTCAATTCCGAGGCGGTGGACCGCCTGCGGGCCCGCAAGCACCGCGAGGAAAAACCCCTGGCCCTGATGGTGCCGGACCTGGAGGCCGCACGCCGCCTGGCCGAGCTGGACCCGGCGGCCGAGGCGGCCCTGCTCAGCCGCGAGCGTCCCATCGTCCTGGCCCCCATGCGCGCCGAGGCCGGGGTGGCCCCGGGGGTCAACCCCCGCAACCGCCTCCTGGGCCTGATGCTGCCCTACACCCCCCTGCACCACCTGCTGATGGACCAGGGCTTCGCGGCCCTGGTGATGACCTCGGGCAACGTCAGCGACGAACCCATCTGCCTGGACAACGACGAGGCGGTCTGCCGCATTGGCCAGAAGGCCGCGCGCGGAGCCATCGCCGACCTTTTCCTGCTTCACGACCGCGAGATATATCTGCGGGGCGACGACTCGGTGGTGCGGATGGTGGACGGCCGTCTGCGTCTGGTGCGTCGCTCCCGGGGTTTCGCCCCAGCGCCCCTGTTGCTCAAGGCCGGAGTGGTCCCACCCGGCGCGCCACCGATCTTGGCCGTGGGGGGGCTGCTCAAAAACACCGTCTGTCTGCTGCGGGGGCGCGAAGCCTTCTTGAGCCAGCACCTGGGCGATCTGGAAAACCTGGAAACCCTGGGGTTTTTCGAGCTGACCACCGGGCATCTGGCCCGAATCCTGGAGGCCCAGCCGGCGATCCTGGCCTGCGACCAACACCCGGACTACCTCTCGACCCGTTGGGCCTTGGACCAGGGCCTGCCGCTGGTGATGGTCCAACACCACCACGCCCACGCGGTGGCGGTGATGGCCGAGCACGGCCTGCGCGGCCCAGTGCTGGCCCTGGCCCTGGACGGCACCGGCCATGGCCCGGACCAGACGGTC
>JAIUYB010000315.1 GCA_020216625.1 Desulfarculus sp. | reverse complement strand
GGGGAGGGCATGACCATCTTGACCGCGTTTTCCAGCGGTTCGCCATCCCGCCACACCAGCAGGTCCTGGGTACCGCCGCCCACGTCCAAGGCCATGAGGGAGTCTAAGCTCATGGGTTTTCTTTATACCCATCTCCGGCCGGCAAATCCACCCCGGCCGCGGAGGGCGGCGGCGCATAGTCCGCAACTATGATTTGCCGCCGGGCGCGGCGGTTTGCTATATTTTCACAAAGGGACAAC
Source organism: Desulfarculus sp. (assembly GCA_020216625.1). GTDB lineage: Bacteria > Desulfobacterota > Desulfarculia > Desulfarculales > Desulfarculaceae > JACRDC01. The sequence goes on along the minus strand of JAIUYB010000315.1, from coordinate 3,883 downwards.
GGAGGGCGCGCGGCGGGAGCCAAGGTTGACGACGAGGGGTGTGTCCCATATAATCCCCTAGTTTGCCGGCCGAGTTAGGGCCGCGCCAGTGGCGCTGATGCGGATGATCTAGCGGAACCCGTGATTCATGTTCGATAACCTCAGCGACCGCCTGGCCGACACCTTCAAACGGCTCAAAGGGCACGGCAAGCTGTCGGAGAAAAACATCTCCGACGCCCTGCGCGAGGTGCGCCTGGCCCTGTTGGAGGCCGACGTCCACTACAAGGTGGCCAAGGACTTCATCGAGCAGGTGCGGACCCGCGCCGTGGGCCAAGAGGTCATGAAGAGCCTCACCCCGGCCCAGCAGGTGATCAAGATCGTTCACGAGGAGCTGGCCGCCCTGATGGGCGGGGCCAACCAGCCGCTGGCTCTGGGCGGGCGGCCGCCCCTGATATACATGCTGGTGGGCCTGCAGGGCTCGGGCAAGACCACCACCAGCGCCAAGCTGGCCTTGATGCTGAAGAAACGCGGACGCCACCCCTTCCTGGTCCCGGCGGACGTGCAGCGGCCGGCGGCGATTTTGCAGCTTAAGCGCCTGGGCGGCCAGATCCAGGTGCCGGTCTTTGACAGCGACCCGGGCATGAACCCGGTGGACATCTGCGTGCAGTCCCTGGCCGCCGCCTCGCGGGCCGGGGCCGACTTGGTCATCCTGGACACCGCCGGTCGCCTGCACGTGGACGAGGCCCTGATGGCCGAGCTGGCCACCATCCGGGGAAAACTGCATCCGGCCGAGGTGCTCCTGGTGGCCGACGCCATGACCGGCCAGGACGCGGTCAACGTGGCCAAGGCCTTTCACGAGCGCCTGAGCCTCAGTGGCGTCATCCTGACCAAGGTCGAGGGCGACGCCCGGGGCGGCGCGGCCCTGTCCATCCGGGCGGTGGCCGAGGTGCCGCTCAAACTCCTGGGCGTGGGCGAAAAGCTCGACGCCCTGGAGGAGTTTCATCCCGGGCGCATGGCCGGACGCATCCTGGGCATGGGCGACGTGATGTCCCTGGTGGAGAAGGCCGCCGCGGCCTACGACCAGGACCAGGCCCGGGAGATGGCCAAGAAGCTGGCCAAGAACGCCTTCACCCTGGAGGACTTTCGCGACCAGCTCCAGCAGCTCAAGAAAATGGGCTCCCTGGAGTCGATCCTGAGCATGCTGCCGGGCATGGGCAAGCTCAAGCAGCTCAAGAACATTCAGCCGGACGAGGGCGAGCTCAAGCGCACCGAGGCCATCATCAATAGCATGACCCCGGGCGAGCGCCGGGACAGCAACATCATCAACGCCTCGCGGCGTCGCCGCATCGCCCTGGGCAGCGGCACCAGCGTGGCCGAGGTGAACCGCCTGCTGAAGAACTTCCAGCAGGCGCGCAAGATGATGAAGACCATGACCACCCGCATGGGCGGCAAGAAAAAGGGGCTGGGGCGCATGTTGCCCATGTGAGGCTTTGACCCTGGCCTGAGACCACCTGATCACCCGAAACGAGAGAGAACCAAATGGCCGTCAAGATCAGACTGACCCGGATGGGCGCCAAGAAGAAGCCCATGTACCGCATCGTGGCCGCCGACTCCCAGGCCCCCCGCGACGGCTCCTTCCTGGAGATCCTGGGCGCCTACGACCCCCACCAGAACCCGGCCAGCGTGACCGTCAAGGCCGAGTCCCTGGCCAAGTGGGTGGCCAGCGGGGCCCAGCCCACGGACACCGTCTACAGCCTGCTCAAGGGCCGTGGCCGGTGGCCCCAGGGCGAGGCCCCGGCGGCAAGCTAGACCGCGCTCCGCGCTGCCGGTGGGTGGGCCGCCCGCCCGGGCCCGATCCGGACCTTGCCCGGGGCGCCGGGTGGCTGGGAGCCAAAAAACCCGCCGCGTGGCGGCGGCTTGGCCCATACTGGAATCCGTAACCATCGAGCCGGCATGATCTGTCCGCCAGGTCAGGCACCCGCTGGAGCAACGGTCTCACCCTCAGGTGGAGGTGGCGCGTGAAAGAGTTGATCAAGTACATCGCCCAGGCCTTGGTGGATAATCCCGAGCAGGTGGAGGTCAACGAGATCGAAGGGGAGCAGACCTCGGTGATCGAGTTGAAGGTGGCCAAGGAGGACCTGGGCAAGGTGATCGGCAAGCAGGGGCGGACCGCGCGGGCCATGCGCACCATCCTGAGCGCGGCCTCCACCAAGATCCGCAAGCGGTCGGTGCTGGAGATCATCGAGTAACCATGCGCCAAGCCGACCTGATCCTGATGGGTCGGGTCTCGGGTGCGTTCGGGGTCAAGGGCGAGATCAGGGTCTTCGCCCACGGCCAGGACCCGGAGATATTCCTCCGCTCCCGGGTGATCCACCTAGGGCCCAACCCCGAGACCCTGCGCCCGTTGACGGTGGTTTCCCATCGCGAGCACGGCGGCCGGGTGCTGTTGACCACCCGCGAGGTGACCAGCCGCGAACAGGCCGCCGCCCTGGCCGGAGAGTGGGTCTATGTTCGGCGGGAGGCGCTGCCCCCCCTGGAGGAGGGCGAATATTATTGGTTCCAACTCAAGGGCGCCCGGGTGGTGGATGCCAGGGCCGGGGAGTTGGGCCAAGTGGTGGCGGTGGGCAACCCCGGCCCCCACGACATGTTGCTAGTCCGGGCGCCGGATGGTAAAGAGGCCCTCATCCCCGTGGCCGACCAGGTGATCTTGGCCATGGATCTGGCGGCGGGCCTGATCCAGGTGGACCTGCCCGAGGGGTTGTTGGACTCCCAGGGCTGGCCCGAGCCGGGCTTCACGCCCGACGACGACGCGGCGGACCCGGAGCGGGGCGACCGGTGATTTTCGACCTGGTCACCCTGTTTCCCGAGGTCTGCCAGGCTTATGGCAAGACCTCGATTCTGGGCCGGGCCCAGCAGGCGGGCTTGATAGAGGTGCGGACCACCAATCCGCGCGATTTCGCCCGCGACCGCCACCGCACCGTGGACGACATGCCCTACGGCGGCGGCGACGGCATGGTCATGCTGCCGGGGCCCTTGTGCGAGGCGGTGGAGAGCCTGGCCGCCGGTCCGCCGGCGCGGGTGATCCTCATGAGCCCCCAGGGCCGGCCCTTTGACCAGGCCAAGGCCCGGGAGCTGGCCGGAATGGAGCGGGTGATCCTGGTCTGCGGCCGCTACGAGGGCGTGGACGAGCGCTTCCGGCTCCTGATGGTCGACGAGGAGCTGAGCCTGGGCGACTTCGTCATCAGCGGCGGCGAGTTGGCCGCGCTGTGCGTGGTGGACGCGGTTAGCCGCCTGATCCCCGGGGTGCTGGGGGGGGCCGAATCGGCCGCGGCCGACAGTTTCGCCGACGGGCTCCTGGAGCACCCGCACTACACCCGGCCGGCGGAATTTCGTGGCCTGGCGGTGCCGGAGGTGCTCCTGAGCGGCAACCACGCCGCCATCGCTCGCTGGCGGCGCAAGGAGTCCCTGCGCCGCACCTGGCGGCGGCGGCCGGAGCTTCTGGAGCGGCTGGAGGTGAGCCGGGAGGATACCCGCCTGCTGGAGGAGGTCCGGCGGGAGGAAGACGCGGCCAACGGCCCCGCGGGGGCCTGACGCGGATAGTTTGGATCAGTGAACCGGCCCCGGGGATTGACGCCGGGACCGAGGCGAGGAGAAAGCCGGATGGACGTGAAGGAGCTGATCGCGCGCGAGCAGATGAGGGTCGACATCCCCCTGTTCCGCGCCGGTGACACGGTGAAGGTGCACGTGCGCATCAAGGAAGGCGAGAAAGAGCGCATCCAGGTCTTCGAGGGCGTGGTCCTGCGCCGCCGGGGCGATGGCATGGGCGCCTCCTTCACCGTGCGCAAGGTTTCCAACGGGGTGGGCGTGGAGCGCATCTTCCCCCTGCACTCCCCGATCATCGACC
>JAIUYB010000314.1 GCA_020216625.1 Desulfarculus sp. | reverse complement strand
GGCATCGTGGGCGACTGGACCCGCATCAAGCGGGCCCTGCGGCGCGGCTAGGGGGAGGCGGTCATGGCCATCCTGGAAATCAAGAACCTGACCAAGAATTTTGGCGGCTTGCGGGCGGTTGACAACGTCAGCTTCGCGGTCCAGCCCGGAGAGATCTTCGGGCTGATCGGGCCCAACGGCTCGGGCAAGACCACCATCTTCAACATGATCAGCCATTTCTACCCCGCCAGCTCCGGCAACATCATCTTCAACGGCCTCGACATCACCCGCCTGAAGACTCACCAGATCTGCGCCCTGGGCATCGGCCGCACCTTCCAGATCGTGCGGCCCCTGAAGCGCATGACCGTCCTGGACAACGTCATCGCCAGCGCGTTTTTGCGCTGCCGAACCATGGCCCAGGCCCGCCGGGCGGCGGAGGAGGCCCTGGAATTCTGCGGTCTGACCCCCTATGCCGGCCACCTGGCCAAGGGCCTGTCCATCGCCAGTCGTAAGCGCCTGGAGATCACCCGGGCCATGGCCACCCGGCCCACCCTGCTGCTCCTGGACGAGACCGCCGCCGGTCTGAATCCCGGCGAGTTGGACGAGGCCATCGCCCTGATCAAGAAGATTCGCGACAGCGGAGTGACGGTGGTGATCGTGGAGCACATCATGCGGGTCATCATGTCCATCAGCGACCGCATCCACTGCATCAACCACGGCCAGACCATCACCGAGGGATCGCCCCTGGAGGTGGCCAACCACCCCGAGGTGATCGAGGCCTATCTGGGGCATGGCGGGGGAGGGCAATATGCCGAGCGCTAAAAGCGAAGTCGTGCTCCAGGTGGAGGGTATCGACGTGGCCTATGGCGACGTCCAGGTGCTCTGGGAGGTTTCCTTCGAGGTCCGGGAGGGCGAGATCCTGGTCCTGGTGGGCGCCAACGGAGCTGGCAAGTCCACCACCCTGAAGACCATTAGCGCCCTCCTGACCCCCAGCGCCGGACGGATCGTCTTTAAGGGCCAGCCCATCCAGGCCTTGAAACCCTACGAGGTCCTGGCCTTGGGGGTGGCCCAGGTGCCCGAGGGCCGCCGGTTGTTCGGCGAGATGTCGGTGGAGGAGAACCTCCTGATGGGCTCCCTGAGCCCCCACGCCAAGGCCAAGCGCAAGCAGACCATGGAGTGGGTCTACGAGCTCTTCCCGCGGCTCAAGGAGCGTCGCCGCCAGCCGGCCGGCACCATGAGCGGCGGCGAGCAACAGATGGCGGCCATCGGCCGGGGCTTGATGGCCCTGCCCAAGCTGTTGATGTTCGACGAGCCATCTCTGGGTCTGTCGCCGCTGTTGACCGAGCACATCTTCGAGCTGATCAAAAAAGTCAACGCCGAGGGGCTGACCGTGTTGTTGGTGGAGCAGAACGTCCACCACACCCTGGCCATGTGCGACCGGGCCTACGTGCTGGAGAACGGGCGCATCGTGCTCACCGGCGGCGGCCAGGAGTTGCTGGCCAATCCCCATGTGCGCGAGGCTTATCTGGGCGTCTAGCCTGGTAATTCCCCAGCAGATGCGCGGGCGGCGGCCCCAATCCGGGGGCTGCCGCCCGCTTGCTTTGGCGATCTTCGCGGGGTTGTCACAATGGGGTCTATGGCGGATGGGGGTTTTAGGAGTAGAATCGCCCTCAACCCCACTTGGAGCGCCGCGTGGTTCCACCCAGGCAAGAAAAAAACGCAATATATTTCAGCGAGTTATTGCGCACCGTCGTGGTGGACGGCCAAGGCCGCCGTTTGGGGCGTCTAGAGGACATGGCGGCGGAGATCCAGCAGACCCTGCCGCCCCTGACCGCCCTGCTGGTGGGTGGTGATCGGTCCGGTCAACGGCTGATCCCTTGGGAGGCGGTGCGGAGCCTGGAGGGACGCCGGATCGTGGTGGATGCCTCGGTGGAGCCGGAGACCGGCTCCCTGGAGGAGCGTCTGGCCGGCCGGCTGCTGGTGCGCCAGCACCTGCTGGACCGCCAGATCGTGGACACCGGCGGGGCCAAGCTGGTGCGGGTCAACGACCTGGTCCTGCACCGCCGGAACGGACACCTGGTGCTGAGCGCGGTGGAGGTGGGCGCCCGGGGTTTGCTGCGCCGGGCCGGGCTCCTGCGCCCGGCCGACGCCCTCATACAGTGGCTATTCTCTTATCGCTGGCCCGAAAACCTGATCCACTGGCACCTGGTGCAGCCGGTGGACTCGGCGGACGTGGTGCGCCTGAGGTGGTCCTTGACCCGGCTTTCCCACCTGCACCCGGCCGATCTGGCCGACATCCTGGAGGATCTGGACCCGGCCAGCCGCGCCAGGCTGCTGCAATTACTGGACCCCGAGATCGCCGCCGACGTGCTGGAGGAAACCGAGCCCAAGGTCCAGGCCGCCCTGATCAGCAATCTGCCCACCGAGCAGGCCTCGGACATTCTGGATCTGATGCCTTCCGACGAGGCCGCCGATGTGCTCCAGGGCCTGGCCCCGGAGCGGGCCGAGAGCCTGTTGCGCGAGATGGAGCCGGAGCAGGCCGAGCAGGTGCGCTGCCTGCTGGACCACGACCAGTCCACCGCCGGCGGCCTGATGACGGTGGGTTTCTTGAGTCTGCCGCCGGAAACCAGCGTGGGGCAAGCCTTCGATCACCTGCGCCAGGAGTCCGCCGATCTGGACGTGATCTACTATGTCTACGTGGAGGACCGGGATGGCCACCTGCTGGGGGTGGTCAACCTGCGCGAGCTCCTGGCCTCGCCTCCGGAAGCCACCCTGGCCCAGATCATGGAGACCCGCGTGATCAGCGTGGAGCTTAAGGAAGATCCGGATCAGGTGGCCAACATTTTCGCCAAGTACGGCCTGCGGGCCGTGCCAGTCCTGGACGAGCAGGGCCGCCTGCATGGGGTGCTGCGCTTCAAGGCCCTGTTGGACGCGGTGGCCCCCCATCTTGGTCGCCAGCGTTAGATTAATCTACACCACCAGCCCGGATCGAGACGCCATGACCAGCGAGGCCCGCAAAACCTCTGCTTCTTCGCCCCCCAGCGGCGCGGCCAGCCGCTGGACTCGCCTGGCCCTGGTCCTGTCGGTGGTCGGGCCCGGCATCATCACCTCCAACGTGGACAACGACGCTGGCGGCATCACCACCTACTCCCTGGCCGGGGCGGAGTTCGGCCTGGGTCTGCTCTGGACCCTGATTCCCATAACCCTGGTGCTGTTCCTGGTGCAGGACATGAGCGCCCGGATGGGTTCGGCCTCGGGCAAGGGCCTGGCCGCCCTGATCCGGGAGCGTTTCGGAGCCGGGGTCACTTTCTACCTGATGATCGGCCTGGTCCTGACCAACCTGGCCAACACCATCGCCGAGTTCGCCGGCGTGGCCGCGGCCATGCAGATTTTCGGGGTGGACGCCCGCGTTTCGGTGCCCCTGGCCGCGATCCTGGTCTGGGTTCTGGTGGTCAAGGCCTCGTACAAGGCGGTGGAGAAGGTCTTCCTCTGGGCTTGCCTGTTCTACGCGGCCTACCTGATCTCCGCCTACCTGGCCGGGCCGGATTGGGGCGCGGTCTGGGAGGCCTTGGCCAAACCCAAGCTGGACCTGGGCGGGGATTCGTTGACCATGGTGGTGGGTCTGGTGGGCACCACCATCGCGCCCTGGATGCAGTTCTACCTCCAGGCCTCGGTGGTGGACAAGGGCATCGGCTACAGCCAATACCGGATTTTGCGCTGGGACGTGATCGTGGGGTCGATTTCGGTGTCGGTGGTGGCCTTTTTCATCATCTTGCTCTGCGCGGTCACCTTGCACAGCCAGGGCATCCACATCGACAACGCCGAGCAGGCGGCCCTAGCCCTGGCGCCTTTAGCCGGCAAGTACGCCGCCAGCCTCTTCGCCTTCGGCCTGCTCAACGCCTCGCTCTTCTCGGCCTCGATCCTGCCGTTGTCCACGGCCTACACCGTCTGCGAGGCCTTTGGCTGGGAGGGCTCGCTGAATAACCGCTTCAGCGAGGCCCCCCAGTTCTACGTGCTCTATTCGCTAATGATCATCGCCGGGGCCTTGACCGTGATGTGGCCGGGGATGCCCCTGATCACCATCATGTACCTCTCGCAGGTCCTGAACGGCCTTGTGCTGCCGGTGATCATGGTTTTCATGGTCATC
>JAIUYB010000313.1 GCA_020216625.1 Desulfarculus sp. | reverse complement strand
CCTGCCGCCCCTGGCGGCGGACCCCGGCGCGGGCGGCGGCCTGCCCACGGTGCGCACCACGGCCAGTTTCGACCTGCGCCCGCCAGAGCGCAGTTTTTGGCGCGAGGTCCTGGCTGGCGGGTTCGGCGGCCCCAACGCGCTGAAACGTCTGCGGGACCGACAGGATCAAGTCTGGCACGGGAACGTGATCGGGTCGCTGTTGAGTCAGGCCGGGGGCGGGGCCCTGGGCAGCCCCCTGGGCGAGGTCCGGCCCACCCACCACGGCCAAGGCCTGGCCGGGGTGTTGACGGATGAGCTTCTGAACGGGCGGCCGGAAACCAAGCCCCTGGGCATGGACGAAGTGGCCGGGTTCCTGATGCAGGTGCCCGATGGCCAGCGCCTATTGGGCGACGAGGCCTTCATGGGCAAGCTGAAATTCTGGGTGGACCACTGGAACCAGCGGGCGGCCCAGGCCCAGGCCCTGGCCCTGAAGGGCCTGGAATTGGAGAAGGAGCATAGCCAGAACCTCTATGCCTCGGCCAAGGACCGGGTGGGGGACGCGGCCATTGGTCCGCTGGCGTTGAACCAGATGGCGCGCTATGGCTACGCGCCCGAGGGCGCGCCATTGCTGAGTCAGCGAGAGGCATGGAGTCAGGCCGGAGGGATTTTGAACATGGGCCAGGAGCAGTGGAGCCCCAACCTGGCTGGCGGGCCGCCCCCCAGCAAGCCGGCCACCAGCGCCCGGGATCAGCTCTATCCCGGGGAGCAAGGGCGCGGCGGCGTGGGCCACGGGGTGATAATGCCGGGCGCGGCCAGCCGGGAGGCCTATACAATAGAGCGCACGGCCGGGGCCAAGGCCCGGGCCGCCGGCATGGAGGCCAGCGCCAACCAGGCGGCCCAGACCCAGGGGCACATCGACCGGCGCATGGCCGACCAGCGCATACCCCAGGCCAAGTGGGTCACCACCACGGACCCGGAAACCGGCAACCAGCGCGAGACTTGGACCGGAAGCGCCGAAGGCGTCGGCCTGGGCCGCAAACCCGAGGACGTGGGCGACCTCAAGGCCCAGGTGGCCAAGAAGGCCCTGGCGGCGGCCGCCGCTGGCCAGGACCTGGGCGCGGCCCTGAACCCGGCCGAGAAGGCGCTCTGGGAAAGCCTGGGACGGCCGGCCACGGCGGATGAATGGCTGCGGATTCTGCTGGGCGTCGCGGCGGCCCAGACCAACTCGGGCCAGGGCGGCGGCCAGTCGGCCAGTCCCGGGGGCAGAATAATGCAGTCCACGGGGTTGGCCCCCAGCGCGCCCAAGGCGGGGCCGGTTGACGGACAGACCGCCATCAACCCCCAGACCGGGGATCGCGTGATCTATAAGAATGGGAAATTTGCGCCGCTTGGCCAAACTTCGTCCGCCCCGACGCAACCCAGCATGTTGAAAGATCTTGGTCCCACCGCCGCGCATGCCGAACCAATGCCGACCAGGGATGCCCAACCCTTTACTTCCTCGCTGGGCGTGGCCCTGCCTCCTCAGGCGGTGTTCAATGAGATTCGCCGGCTACGAGCCCAAGGCGTGCCGGGACAGGTTATCTGGAAGATGATCCGCAATAACCCTGCGGTTGAAAACCCCGATCAATACCGGCGCGCCATCTGGGAGCAACGCTAGGCCATGCCAACCACCAGCGCCCAGACGCCAAAGTTGCCCGAGGGCTTTGTCTGGGAGGCTCCACCCCAGCCGCCCCAGGCAGCCCCGCCAACCACCAGCGCCCAAACGCAAGAGGGCCTGCCGCCGGACGTGATGGAAATCGAGGGCGTCTATTTTCGCCGGATGCCAGGCGGGTCCCTGCTGCCGGTGGGCGAAAAGGGGCTGGTCCAGCCCATGTATGATCCCGTTGACCTGATTGCCGACGCTGCGACCGGCGGCATATCCGGCGCGGCGCGGCTGGCGGGGCGGACGGTACTAAAGTCTGGGGTGCTTGGTCTGGCCACCCGGGAGGGCCTGGGGAACCTGGTTCGCCAGGGCTTCAGCCCCGTGGCAAGCGCGGTTGTTCAGGGCGCGGCCCGTGACGCGGGTTTTGGCGCGCTGGCCGGCGGGACCATGGAGGCGGTGGAGCATGGCACCGGCAACCAGTTGGGCGCGGCCCTGGCGGGCATTGGCGCGCCGGTGGCGGCGGCGGTGGGGCCGATGGTGGTGCGCCGGGGCCTGGCCAAGCTGGTGGACAACGCGTCCGAGTCGGTGGGCCGGGCGGTGGCCAACGCGGCCGACAATCCCGGCTGGCAGGCCAGCCAATCCAAGCTGGCCCAACGCTTCGGGACCCTGAGCGAGGCCATAGGTTCCGAGGCCTATGGCGCGGTGGCCCGGGCCGAGGCCAGCCAAGCCCTGGACGCCACCCGGATCGCGGCCGAAACCGGGGAATACACCCTGCGGCCCTGGGTGCAGAACGTCATGCGGGGCATCCCCTGGCTGCGCGACGACCGGGCCTTGATCATCGGCCAGGGCCTGCGCGACCTGGTGAACCGGATTCCGGGGGTGGGCGAGGCCCTGGCCGGCAGGCTGGGCCTGACCAACGCGGACCTGCACCAATTGACCCGCCTGGCCGAGGTGATCCCGGCCCAGCCCCTGGATTGGAGCGGGAACCTGCGTCTGGGCATCAAGGATTGGGTGAAGGACGCGGATGGGGCCAGCAAGCAAGTCTGGCGGCATGGCCTGACTCCTGAGGCGGCGCGGGAGGAAGTGGCCAGCCTCAAGCCTGCGGCCCAGAAACTCCTGATGGCTTACGTGGAGCCATCCGAGGGCTTCCACCTGCCCCCGCGCCTTGCCCCGGTGGGCCAAGTCCCTGGGGAGGGCGTGGACCTGGGGCAGTGGTCCCTGGAGCAATTGGCTGCGCGAACGAGGATGACTCCCGAGGCCCTGGCCTCCAACTATGCCATTTGGGGGCCGAATGCCTTCCTGGCCGGCTTTGGCAGCGGTGACGACGCATCCCGGGTGCTGGCCAGCCGAGCGCTGAAGCACATCGAGGAAAATCCATCACGTTACCTGAAAGTATTCACCTATCAGGAGCCGGACGCGGCCATGGATGGCGGCCTGGGGCGGATCGTGGCCGAAGGGCTGGCCCCGATGCGCCCAGGCAAGGTGGGCTTGATCAATGACCAGGTGGCCCAGGAGATAAACCAGCTTGGCTTTTCCACCGGGCCAAGCGCGGTGATGCTGACCTCGGACAAGCTGCCGCACCTCAAGCAGCGCCACGGCGGCCAACTGACGGCCCAGGATTGGCGGCAGGTGCAACGGACCATCGAAGAGCCGCAAGAGGTTTTGCCCAACCTGGCCACGGCGCAATCTCCCGAGCGCTCCCGGAGCGTCCTGCTGGTGAGGCAGGAAGGCAAAAGCTACGTCTCCATCGTGGAAATCACGGCGGGCGACGAGGCCAACCAGCTATGGAACTTCTGGAAGATGAGCCCGAAGAAGGCGGACAATTACCTGCGGAAATTCAGGGAAGAAAAGGCCCGTCGCTTGCAGCCTGGGGGGGCGGCCTCTTCCCCCATCTTCCTCCCTTCCGCGCAACGCTTGGAAGGTGGCAAACCGGAGGGCCTTTCCGGAAGTCAGACTGCGGCAACGAGCCTTGACTCAATGCTAGTCGGAAGTGCCGGCGAAGTCAAGCCCGGGCCGGGTAAGAAGGCCTTGGACCAGGCGGCCGACCAGGCGGGGGACCTGGTCCGCTACCAGGAGCCGGGCACGCAAGCCCTGGCCGAGTCGGTGGCGGTGCCTGGCCCCTTTGGGCCGGTGTTTACTGGCTTCGTCAATCGGCCGGATGATGCCATTGCTCATCTGATGAAATTGCGGACCGGAGAGGCGGTGGGGGCGCTGTCACGCCCGGAAACCGGGGCGGTGGATTTGGTCTGGGGCGAGGGAGGGCCCAGGGGCTTTGGCTTGGCGCACATCCTGGAGAAACACGGCGAGGAAGTGGTGAGGGAGATTCCCCGCATTTTCGCCAGTGGGGAAGTGATCCAGGTGCCAAAGCGCCCGGGGAGGCTCTATGTGGAGACCCCAGGGCACATGGCGGTGATCCGATTGGATTGGGACGGCCAGGAAAAGCGCTGGCTAGTTACCGCCTACGATAAAAAAGCCCCTCACCCCAACCGGACTTCGAGCTTGGTTG
>JAIUYB010000312.1 GCA_020216625.1 Desulfarculus sp. | reverse complement strand
CCCTGCTCCTGGAATACGTGGACATGTTCATCCAGGCCAGCCACGCGGCCAACGGCGTGAGGCCCAAGGCCCACTGAGCATCTGATGAATAACCGCCCATGGCAGGCCCCACCGGCCCCCAAGGGCACTCAACCCCGATCGGAGACGCCCAACGCCATGAACTTTAAACCCGCATTGCCCATGATGGCCATGCTGTTCTGCCTGGCGCTTTCCACCCCCGCCCTGGCCGCCGCCCCGGTGTCGGAGATCATGGCCGGCAACCAGGCCGCGGAAAAGGGAGACCTGGACCGAGCCATCAAGCATTTCACCGCCGCCATCGACTCCGGCAAGCTGTCCAAGGAGAACCTGGCCATCGCCTACAACAACCGAGGCAGCGCCTACGACGACAAAAAGCAGACCGACAAGGCCATCGCCGACTACACCAAGGCCATCGCCGCCAACCCCAACTATGACGCGGCCTACTACAACCGCTCATATGCCTACGAGCGCAAGGGCAAGGTGAAGGAGGCGTTGCAGGACATGGAGAAGGCGGTGCAGTTGGAGCCCGACGACAGCGACTTCCAGCAGCGGCTGACCTACCTGAAGTCCAAGCTAGCCGGCACCGCCAACTAGCCCATGGCGCGCTGGACGGCAACGGTTCTGCTTCTCTTGGCTCTGGCCTGGCCGGCCTGTGGCCCGGCCCGGGCCGGAGCCCTGGACGATCTCAACACCGGCTTGGCCCTGGACGACATCGCCAGCGGCCTGGCCGCCCGCGAGCGCGGCGACCAGGACGGAGCCATCAAGCGCTACAGCCATGCCATCGACTCCGGCGGCCTGGACAACCAGAACCTGGCCATCGCCTATAACAACCGCGCCAACGCCTATGACGACAAGGGCGACAGCGAACGCGCCCTGGAGGACTACAACCAGGCCATCCGCCTCGACCCCCGCCTGGCCGAGGCCTACTACAACCGGGGCTACGCCCTCTATCGCCTGGGCCGGCCCCAGGACGCCCTGCGCGACTACGACAAGGTCGTCGCCCTACTGCCCGATCTGCCCAGCGCCTATTTCAACCGCAGCGTCATCCTGCTGGCGCTCAAGGAGCGGGCCAAGGCCATCGAGGATCTGCGCAAGGCCCTTCAACTCGACCCCACCAACACCAAATACCGCGACCAGTACAACGAACTGCAAGCCACGGAGGTCACGCGGCCCTGACCCAGGGCCTTATCGGCCGCGCCTCCAGCAGCTTGCCCCACCAAGTCAGGAGGCATGCGTCATGGCCGGCCAAGACCCGCAGAAGCTGGTGATCATCGCCACCCACGCCGAGGAGAACCCGGACAAGGCCACCCTGCCCTTTGTGATGGGCAACACCGCCCTGGCCATGGACATGGACTCCACGGTGATCTTGCAATCCACCGGGGTCTACCTGGCCTATCGCGGCTATGCCGAGCACGTGCATGCGGCCGGGTTCCCGCCCCTGACCGAACTGCTGGCCACCTACCTTGAAGCGGGCGGCAAGCTCATGGTCTGCTCGCCCTGCCTTGAGGCGCGCAAGATCACCCCCGAGGAGCTAATCGAACCGGCGGTGATCATCGCCGGGGCGACCTTGATCGGCGAGATTGCCTCGGCCACCAACGTGGTCACGTATTAGGGAGGCCCGGGCCCGGCCGGGCCCGGGATGGCATGGCCGGGCTAGTTGTCCCGTCCCCGGTTGGCCGAGGCGTTGAGACCCCAGAGCTGGCTGAGGCTGTCGCGCAAGCGGCCTCGGTTGCGCAGGCGCTCGGCGTAATCCCGCAGCCGGCCCATGGCCTCTCCTCCGTCCCGGGCCAGGGCCTCCAGGGCCTCCAGACGGCGGCGCGGCTCCTGGGGCAAATCCAGGAGCAGGATAAGCTCCACTTGGCTGTGCAGGGCCATCAGCAGGTTGTTGGCCTGATTGACCACGTCTCCCGCCAGGCGCGAGGAATCCAGCTCCGGGCCCGCGGCCGCCTCGGGATCCAGGCCGTCCTCATCCGGAGTCAAGCGTCCCAGCCAAGCCGCGGCCATCCCTTCCAGATCCAGGGGCACCGCCCGCAGCCGGGCCGGTATCTCGCCCCCGCACTGCACCCTCAGCTCCACCGGCCGGCTGGCGTCGGGCCCGCAGACCTCGCTGGGCTCCAGGCCACCCAGGAACTGGCTCAGCGACAATCCCTCCAGGGCCTGACCCTCGCGACCCAACAGCCGGGCCAGGGCGGAGTTGTGCCGGATCAGCCGCCCCTGGGCGTCGGCCACGAACAGAGGCTCGGATTGCAGGTCCATCAGGGCCGCCAGGCTGGCCTCCTGCACCCGCGACAGCTTCAGGGCGTCCTGCAGGTGATCGTGCACATGCCCGGACAGATGCTCCAGTTGGGCCTGGGCCTCGTTCAGGCGCTCGCGCACCAGGATGTTCTCCAGCATGGGCAGGCAGGCCTGCATGGCCAGGCTCAAATGGCGCAACTGCACCTGGTCCAGCTCCTGGCGCAGGATCAGCCCCAGCACCGCCAGCAACTCACGCTGGTTGCGCAAGGGCGCGCAGACCAGGTGGTAGCTGCCCAGGGCGTCATGGATCTGGATGGCGTTGGGGGCGCCCAGGAGCATCTGCTGCTCCAAGCGCAACGCCAGATCCGAACCCATGGGAACGCCGCTGCAGGCCGCCGGGCGCAGACCATCCTCGCCGTCGGAGAGCATCAGGCAGCAATAATCAGCCTGGAGGTAGTTCAGCAACAGGTCGGTGACCTCCTTGGCGGCCAGATTGGCGTCCAGGTGGCGGCCGGCCGCCACCCCAAGCTGGGCCAGCAGGCCCAACAACCTGACCAACTCGTCGCGTTGGGTCTGGGATTCCGCCAGGCGGCGGGCCCAGCGCTGCTGTTCCGGTGGCAGAATCTCTGTCATGCTCAGGCCACCCCCCCCAGGAGTTGATCACCTAGAGCCATCAGGGCGTCCATGCGAGCCGCCATTTCCGTCTGGCAATCGCGCCATTGCTCCACGGAGACGCCCAGTCCCTTGAGAACCCAGATCGCCGGTTCGCCCACCGCGTCCTCGCCCCAGCCGGGATCGTCCAATCGCCCCGCCAGGATCTCCGCCAGGTGGACCGTGGCCACGCATGGGAAGTCGGGATCGCTCAGAGATGGTTCGTGGTGACGTCCCAGGCAGGAGGTCAGCACCGGAGGGAGATCCCATTGCCGGGCCAGGATGTAGCCGGATTGCTGATGGTCCAAGCCCAACCGCCGCGCCGTTTCCACCAGGCTCTGGACCTGTCCTTTTTGCCGGGCCCGGACCTGAAGCCAGGCTTCGGGTTGGAAGACCATGATCAGCACCCAGCCCAGGTCGTGGAGCAGGCCGGCGGTCTGGGCCAGATCCGGGCGCAGGCGCTTGCCGCGGGAGGCGATGAGGCGCGCGGCCTCGGACACCACCAGGCTGTGCCGCCACAGGGC
This sequence comes from Desulfarculus sp., assembly GCA_020216625.1. GTDB lineage: Bacteria > Desulfobacterota > Desulfarculia > Desulfarculales > Desulfarculaceae > JACRDC01. The sequence goes on along the minus strand of JAIUYB010000312.1, from coordinate 706 downwards.
CTGGGCCGAGCCGGGATCGGCGAAGCGGTTGGGGTGCAATAACGAGGTGAGCACCGAGCCCAGGCAGATGGCCCGGACTTCGTTGAGGCCCAGCACCACCACCGCGCGGGCGACGCTGGTGACCTGGTGGCGCGAGCCATAATATGAGGAGTTGGCCACCGCCAGCAGGCGGGCGGTGGTGGCCTGATCCTGGCAAACCAGGCGCTCCAGGTCGGAGGCCGAGGTGGACTCGTCGTCCAGGGCCTGGAGCAGGGCCGACAACAGGCTGGGAGGCGCTGGCAGCCCCTCGATGCGCTGGTGCTCGACAATGGCCACGGGCATTGGGTCCCCCCTGACCTGGGTTCTCCCTCATCTCGACTTATCGGCCCCGAGGGCCGGAGTGCTTAACCACTTTTGCGCATTTCGTTCACCCATGTCAATTGTTCAATTTTAATGAGGCCTTGCGATGGATATTAATTAATGGGCCTTTAACGAAAAGAACTAACTCCAACTTCCTATTTCCGTCAGGCCAAACCTCCACAAGATGCGGGACCGGTAGTATTGGGCGCCACAAAATATCAGAAGCCGGTCGCCATCACGACCGACTTCCTGGGATTTACGGCTGGTAATAACGGACTATTTTGCGGCCGCCTCGCTGGCCACGATTTTTTGCCAGGAATCACGCAGGGTCACGGTGCGGTTGACCACCAGGCGTCCCGGGGCGCTG
>JAIUYB010000311.1 GCA_020216625.1 Desulfarculus sp. | reverse complement strand
CCCTGGCCCGGCGCGGCAACAACCGCCCGGCCCGCCACGGCCGGCGTTCCCAGGTCGCGGCCTAGCCTCGGGCTAGCCACCCGACCAGACCCCGACACTTCCACTCGGGGCCCGGTCCGCAAACAAGCGGGCCGGGCCCCGGGGCCACGCCCCCGGCGCGGCCCCAGCGCGGATATGCCATGCCCCACCTCAGCCCCAAAGAGCGCGCCTGCCACGGGGTCCGGTTCTATCAGAGCCGCGACCCGGAGATCAGGGCCCTGAAGCGCGAGCATTCCCCGGAGGGTTTCGGCTACCGGATCTGGACCTCGTGCTGGCTGTTGATGGAGTACCTGAAGGACCTGCGGCTGCCCGAGGGCTTAAGGGTGATGGACGTGGGCTGCGGCTGGGGCCTGGCCGGCATCTACTGCGCCAAGGCCCTGGGGGCCGAGGTCACGGCGGTGGATGCCGACCCGGAGGTCTTCCCCTTCCTGCGCCTGCACGCCGAGCTCAACGACGTGGGGCTGACCGTGGTCCAGCGCCGCCTGGAGGACCTGACCGTCGCCGACTTGGCGGGGATCGATCTCTTGATCGGGGCGGACATCTGTTTTTGGGACGAGATGCTGGCGCCGCTGCTGGGCCTGATCGACCGGGCGCTTCAGGCCGGGGTGGGCCTGATCCTGATCGCCGATCCGGGTCGGGGCAGCTTCCACGCCCTGGCCCAGGCCTGCGCCCAGCGCCACGACGCCACCACCCGCAGTTTCTACACCCTGCGCCCCTATCCCCTGCAAGGGCGCATCCTCCGGGTCATCAACCCGGCCGAGCCGACCGCCGCCCCGCCCCGCCGGGCCTGAGCCCCGGCTCCTTCTCCCGCGCCCCTCACCGTCCGACCGGACGGCGGGCGATGGTTCACCACCCCCCGGCCGGCCGCAGGGGCTCCATGTCGAAGAAGTTGTTCATGCCCCGCCAGAGGTGCTCCTCGCGGATCTCGCGGCTGCGCACGTTCTCGGCCACCATCAGGGCGCGCAGCTCGGCCGGCCGGAGCGGCGGGGCCACCACCACGCTGATGGCCTCCCAGCCCAGGGCCAGGGCCGCCTGCCAGTGCTCCACCCCGGCCAGGACGCGGTCCTGGGCGTCAATGAGCAGGGGTTGGAAGGGCTCGCCCCCAGCCAGGGCCCGGCGCAGCGCCTCCAACTCCCCCGACGCGAGCGGCTCGAACAGGCGCTCGAACTCCGGGTGGAGGCTCAGCCGGCGGGGATCGCGCACTTGGTGATTCAACCTTCGCTCCTGGCAGTTGGGGAGGCCCAGTGTATCCGCTCCCGCCGGCCGGGGCAAGCCCCGGACGCGGCGGAAATCATTGCCCCGGCGCGGGGTTTTGCATTATCAAGAGAAGGGTGCGCCAAAACGGGAGGGGGAGCATGGCCGGCGGCGAGAAGCTGATGGATCTGGAGCGGGCGGTGGCCCAACTGGTGCGGCCGGGCCAGAGCCTGGCCCTGTGCTGCGGCCTGGAGGGCTTCATCCCCTTTGCCGCCGCCCATGAGATCATCCGCCAGCAGATCGGCCCGCTGACCCTGGTCGCGCCCATCAGCAACATCGCCTTTGACCAGCTCATCGCCGCCGGCCTGGTGGAGGGCGTCATCGCGGCCTGGGTGGGCAACGTCAGCACCGGCATCGGCTACAATTTCCGCCGCGCGGTGGAGAGCGGCCGCCCCCGGCCGCTGAGCGTCGTCAACCACAGCAACTTCTCCCTCACCCTGGCCCTGGAGGCCGGGGCGCGGGGCCTGCCCATGGCGGTGTCGCGCTCGCCCCTGGGCAGCGACATCGTGCAAAATAACCCCCACTTCCAACCCTTCACCTGCCCCCACAGCGGCGAGCGTCTGCTGGCCATCCGGGCGGTGAACCCCGACCTGACCATCCTGCACGTGCAGCGGGCCGACCGCTTTGGCAACTGCCAGGCCTGGGGGGCGTTGGGTTTCTCGCGCCAGGCCGCCCTGGCCGCCAAGGCGGTGCTGATCACCTGCGAGGAGATCGTGGCCCCGGAGGTGATCCGGGCCGACCCCGACCGCACCCTGATCCCGGGCCTCGCGGTCAACGCGGTCTGCGAGGTCCCCTGGGGGGCGCATCCCTCGCCGGTGCAGGGCTACTACGGCCTGGACAACCGGTTCTTCGTGGACTACGCCGCCCAGACCAAGACCGAAGAAGGCAGCGCCGCCTGGTTACGGGAGTGGGTCCACCAGCCGTCCGACCGCTCCGCCTACCTGGCCAAGCTGGGCCGCGCGCGCTGGAGCGAGCTCATGGTGCGGAACCCGGCCCGGGGCGAGCCGGTCGAGTGGGGATGGTGAGGGGTTGCCAGGGGAAGACTGGTGTTGTACAACTTGTATTACTTGATCGAGTTATGCGAGTTGTACAATTAGCGGGGTGAAACATGGAAGCAACCGACAAGGTTCAGTCGTCCTGGGCGCGGCTGCACTTTTCGGAAATCATGAACGAGGTCGCCTACAACCATCGCCGCATCCGAGTTACGCGGCGCGGGCACCTGGGCGGGGTGGCGGTGGTCCCCCTGGAGGACCTTGAGCTGCTGGAAGCCCTGGAGGACCGCCTGGACATCAAGGACGCCCTTAAGGCCCTCAAGGAAGTCGAGGCGGGCGACTTCGTCAGCCAGGATAAGCTCGAGCGTGAGTTGGGCCTTTAGGCATGGCCCCCCAGATCATCTGGGCCGGCTCCGCCGCGCGTGAACTGCGCAAGCTGGAGCGCGAGGTCCAGAAGCGGATCCTGGCCGAAACCCGCCGCCTGTCCCTGGAAGCCCTGCCGCCAGGCAGCAAGAAATTGAGCGGGCATCCCTTGCACCGGGTGCGGGTGGGAGACTATCGCATCGTATACCAATACCGGGCCGAGGATGACGCGGTGGTGGTCCTCAAGGTCGCGCACCGCAAGGATGCATACCAGCGGATTCCGGATCTGAAATAGCCAACGTAGGGCAACCACCTTCCAGACCGGGGGAATTTTTTGGACCACCTAGACGACTCGTCCGCGATCCCCACCGCGATCCAACCCATCCTGACGCGCATCGCGCGCATACCCATCTACAACACCCTGGAGATGCGGGTAGGCGAGGTCGGCCCCGGCCGCTTCGAGATCACCATCCCCCGCCGTCAAATTTATGACGGCATCTTCGCGTCGCTCCACGGCGGCATCCTGATGACCCTGGCCGACTCCACCGCCGCCTTCGCCATCCTGACCCTCACCGGCCCGGACCAGCGCATGACCACCACCGACATGAATATTCGCTTCCTGGCCCCCTGCCTGAGCGACGCCACCGCCCGGGCCCGGGTGATCAAGTTCGGCCGCACCCTCTGCCCCTGCGCGGTGGATGTGGTGGACGCGGACGAAAACCTGGTGGCCGTGGCCCAGGTCACCTACATGCTCCTGGGCAATGGCGCTCCGGCGAGGCATAATGGAGGCTGATCATCCCTGCCCGCCCCGTGATCCATCTCCCCACCGCCGCCTGCCCAGGCCAGAGGTGCGCGTTCGCCCATGCCGGAGCATGCCTTATTATTGCATGATAACGCCACATTACGTTCAGCCGCCTTTTCCCGCGCGGCAGGGCCGGCCCTGCTGGCCCTGATCCTGGTCCTGGCGCTGCTGGCCTTCACCCGCGAGGCCTTGGTCCCCTATCACGCCGACGCCCAGCGCCGCGAATATCTGCTCACCGGCGACGAGCCCGAATACCTGCTGGCCGCCTTCAACCTGGCCCAGGGCCGGGGCCTGACCCTGGGGGCGCGCGACCAGCAGCGCTTCATGGCCCCGGACCTTATCGACCACATCATGGAGCGAGGTTGGCATGGCAGCTATGCGTATTTCCTGACCATCAGCCCGGTCTTGGGCCAGCGCTTCAGCCAGGCCGAGTGGGGCCAGGAGCCGGTTTTGGTCCACCGACCGGGCGCCAGCATCCTGCTGGCTCCCGCCGCCTGGGCCGGCGAGCGCCAGCGCTGGTGGTCCTACGCCATCATGTCCCTGCTGGCCGCCGCGGGCCTGGCCGGGATGTTGCTGCTGGCCATCCGGGCCAGCGGGCCGGCCTGGCCCAGCCTGGGCCTGGGCCTGGCCTGTCTGCTGGCCCCACCCGCCCTGTTCTACGCCAACCAGGCCTTCCCCGAGCTGCCCGCCGGGGTGCTGCTG
>JAIUYB010000310.1 GCA_020216625.1 Desulfarculus sp. | reverse complement strand
CTTGCGTCCGGCCAGGATGCCCGAGGCCACCTCCATCTGCCATTGGGGCCGCTCCAACTGGGCGGCGTGGAAGGCCCGGATGTTGGCCGCGGCGCTCTTGAGCGCGGCCACGATCTCGGCCGGCACCTGCTGGTAGGCCGCGGCGATCTCCGCCGGGGTCACCTTCAGCTCGGCGGCGGTCAGGTCGGGCTTCAGGCGGCGGTGTTCGGCCAGGTTGGCGGCGTCGCCGGTGCGGCGGATGTCGTCCAGGATGCCGCGCACCCGCTCGTAGACGTCGGAGACGTCCTCCAGGGAGCGGCGCAGGAGCTCCTGGCGGCGGGCGGGGGACAGGTCGTCGAGACGTTGGGGGGCGAGTCGCATGGATGGTCCTTTTCGCTGGGGGCGGATCCAGGCTGGATTATTACCCCAGGGCCGGGCGGGGCGCAAGCCGGGGCTCGGGGGCGGGAGAGGGGTTCAGATCCAGGGCGTCGCGCAGGGCCTGCCCGGTGGAGACGTAGCCCAGGCGATCCCAGGGAATGTCCGCCGGGGCGAAGGGCCTGAGCTCCAGGGCCTCGCGGCTGGGGCGGGGTTGGCCCGGCTGGCTGGTCAGCCGGTAGACGATCAGCACCACCGGGTTGCCGGGATAGGAATAGACCCCCACCAGGCCGCGCAACTCGGCCTGGAGGCCGGTCTCCTCGGCCACCTCCCGCCGCACCGCCTGGGTCAACTCCTCGCCCCGGTCCACGTGACCGCCGGGCAGGATCCAGCGGCCGTGGGCCTGGTCGCGTTGGGCCCGGCGCAGGAGCCAGACCCGGCCCGCCTGGTCGGTCACCACCCCGGCCACCGCCACCTTGGGGTCGTGGTAGACCGGCAGGCCGCAGGCGGCGCAATAAAAAGGCGGACCGCCGGGGGAGGGAAGGGGCCGGGTCAGCATCCCGCCACAGGCCAGGCAGTGCCGCGGGGTGATGTCCTTGGTCATGGCATGGGGTCCGGGGCCGGGGAGGCCGGCTTGCGTTTGACCATGGTTAGGCGGTTGCCCGGGGGCGAGTAGGTCACCTCGTCCATGATGGCTCGCATCAAGAACACCCCGCGCCCGCGTTCGCAGATCAGGTGCTCATCGCGGGTGGGATCGGGCAGGGTGCTTTGGTCGAACCCCAGGCCCTGGTCGGCGATGGACACCTGCAACCGGTCGGAGGTCATCTCCACCTGGACCGTGATTGAAAGCCTCTCATCCCAGCGGTTGCCATGCTCCATGGCGTTGGTTACGCCCTCGACCAGGGCCAACTTGAGGTTGTTGTCCAAATCATGCTGGCAATAACCGGTGGAAACCGCGGAGCGGGCCACCACCTGGACCACCTCTTGCACCATTTCCTTGCGGCTGGGGGCCGAAATGAGGGTGGCCTGGTTCACTTGCATCCCCTGGGACAGGCCGTGGGGGGCCGACCAGGCCACCGCCAGGGATTGTTCCAGCACCCTGGCCATCACGTCCATGCGCAGAGGCTTGGCCAGGAAGTTGTCGGCTCCGGCCTTGAGGGCGCGGACCACGGTCTCCACCTCGCCATGGCCGCTGATCATGACCACCGGCAGGCGCGGGTTGAGGTCCTTGAGCGCCGCCAGGAGTTGCAGACCGTCCAGGTGCGGCATCCGCACGTCACTAAGCACCAAGTCCACCGCGTGCTGGCGATAAAGCCGGAGCGCTTCCGAGCCATCCCCGGCCAGGATCACCTCGTACCCCAGCTTGAGCAGATAACGGCTCAGGAGATCGCGCACCAGGTCTTCATCGTCGGCTACGAGGATGCGGAACTTGGGTTGTTTGTGGCCGCCGGGAGGTCGTTTCAAGCCGTCCATTACGCCCACTGCTCTGTCCTCACCTCCGCGGCCTTCGCCAGTGGCAAGCCGACCGGTTCTAGAACTCGGTCAGGATGAAGGCCACGTCGTCCGGGAACTCGCCGGCCGTGTGACCGGACAAGTCCTGCCAAATGATTTCCCGCCAGGTTTCCAGGCTCTGTCCGCGCTGGCCTTGCAGCAAGGCCAGCAGGCGCTCCAGGCCATAGGGCTCGCCATTCTCGGCCCCTGGCGCCTCGGTCAGGCCGTCGGTGAAGATAATCAGTCTATCCCCTGGCCGCACGGTCTGGCGGTGGTCCATAAAGACGGCGGGCAGGCGGTCGTTCTCGAAAACCCCCAGGAAGACCGAATCCTGGGCCAGCCGGCCGATGGGCCCGTCATGAGGCAGGAAGATCGGCGCGGGATGGCCGGCCAGGGACCAGGTCAGCTCGCGGGTCCGGGGAGCGTAGCGCCCCGCGAAAGCGGTGACAAAGGAATCCTCCTGGGTCAAGCGGAGCAGGTCGGCGTTAAGCTTGGTGAAGGCTTCGGCCGGCGAGACCAGACGCTCCAGGTATCCTGGCAACAGGGCTTTGACGATGGAGGCGGTCATGGCCGCCGCCACTCCATGCCCCGAGACATCGGCGGCCAGCAAGCCCAGTTCCCCACCGGGAAGCTCCAGAAAGTCGAAATAGTCTCCGCCCACGCTCCGGCAGGGTTGGAACAGATAGCTGACCTTGAGGTCTCGGAAGGACACCGAGCGCGGGAGCAGGAACTGCTGGTAGCGGGCGGCCATCTCCAGTTCGCGCAGCATCAACTCGTTCTGACGCCGGGTTTGGAGCATCAGGCGGCGGGCGTTGATGGCGTTCTTGATCTTCAGGGGAAGCACCACCTCCAGGTCGCTGGCGCCCAGGGGTTTGGTGAAGTAGTCGTAGGAGTCCATGGTCAGGGCCCGGGCGATGGACTCGAAGTCGTCCAGAGAGCTGTTGACGATGACCGGGATGCCCTGGGCGTCGCGGTGGTCCTGGCGCCAGCGCAGGAAGGCGAAGCCGTCCATTCCCGGCATCACCAGGTCCAAAAGGATCAAGTCGATTTCCGGATGGGATCGCACCGCGTCCACGGCCTCGGACCCGTTCTGGGCGAAAAGAAAGCGATAGCCAAACTTGGCCAGGTGCAAGCGCATGAGTTCGCGGTTGAGCCTGGCATCGTCCACGATCAGGATCGTCGGGACGGCTTGGGCCACGGCTCCAAGTCCCAGAGGCATCAGGCTCTCCTGCCCAGGGCTTCGTTCCACAATCCCACGATCAGGGGCGCGATGCGCTCCAGGGGTACGATCCGGTCCACGCCACCCATCTGCACCGCCATCTTGGGCATGCCGTAGACGGTGCAGGTCTCCTCGTTCTGGGCCACGGTGAAGCTGCCCGCGTCGTGCAGATCCTTCATGCCTCGGGCGCCGTCGTCGCCCATGCCGGTCATGATCACCGCCACCGCGTTGGGGCCGGCGCTGGCCACCGCCGAGCGAAACAACACGTCCACCGAGGGTTTGTGGCGGTTGACCGGCGGGCCGTCCTTGACCCGGACCAGATAGCCGCCGGAGCCTTTCTCCAGCAGCATGTGCTTGCCCCCGGGTGCGATCAGGCAGGTTCCAGGGGGCAGGGGGCGACCGTCGGAGCCCTCGGCGATGGTGATCTGGGAGCGTTCGTTCAGGCGGTTGGCGAAGGCCAGGGTGAAGTGCTCCGGCATGTGCTGGACCACCGCGATGGGGGGGCTGTCGGCGGGCAGCCGGCAGAGCACCTGTTCCAGCGCCACGGTGCCGCCAGTGCTGGCCCCCACCACCAGGACCATGGGCCCACCGGGGCGAGGGGGCGACTTGGTCAGGGCCACCACCTGGTCGATCTCGACCTTCTGGGGCACCTCCAACGACTCCACCGTGACCCGGGGCCGGCGCACCCGGGCCCCGGCCGCGGCCCGCACCTTCTCCACGATCTCCTGGGCCAGGCTGGGCAGCATCTCGGCCAGCTTCTGGGTCGGCTTGGCCACGAAATCCACCGCCCCCAACTGCAGGGCCCGCATGGTGGCCTCGGCCCCCTTCTGGGTCAGGCTGCTGAACATCACCACCGGGGTGGGATAGGCCGCCATCAGCTTTTGCAGGAAGGTGAGTCCATCCATGCGCGGCATTTCGATGTCCAGGGTGATGACCTGGGGCTTGTAGCGCATGAATTTGTCGCGGCCGACATAGGGGTCGGAGGCGGTGATCACCTCGATGTCGGGCTGGGCCTCCAGAGTTTGACGCAGGAACTCGCGGATCATCGCCGAATCGTCTATGACCAGCACCTTGATTGTTGCGCTCATGTCT
>JAIUYB010000309.1 GCA_020216625.1 Desulfarculus sp. | reverse complement strand
GGACGCGCCAGGCCACCGCCGCTTGGGAGGGGGTGGCCGGCCGGCCGACCCGCTCGGGCCTGGCCGCCCTGGGCCTGATGGTGGGGGTGGCGGCGGTGGTGCTGATGGTGGCCATCGGCCAGGGCACCCGCAACCAGGTCATCAGCCAGGTCACGGCCCTGGGCAGCGACCTGATCACGGTCTGGGCGGCCAAGAGCGCACCCACCGGGGCCCGAACCACCACCAGCAAGGACAAGGCATCCCTCTCCCCGGCCGACGCCCAGGCCCTGGGGCGCATGCATGGCGTGCGTTACGCGGTGCCGGGCATCAACCGCAGCCAGCGGGTCAGCGCCCGCGGGGTGACCACCGACACCGCCCTGGTGGTGGCTCCGCCGGAGATCTTCGCGGTGGAGGGACACCTGCCGGTGGAGGGCCATTTCTACAGCGACCGCGAGGAGCGCCTGGCCCAACGAGTGGTGGTGGTGGGCCCCAGCCTGCGCCAGCGCCTGGCGGGCGAGGCCAGCCTGGTGGGTCAGACCATCGAGATCAAGAAACAGCCCTTCCTGGTCATCGCTGAGCTGGCCCCCAAGGGCCTGGACCCCAACGGCACCGACCTGGACGACCGCCTCTACCTGCCCCTGCGCACCGGCTTGAGCCGGCTTTTGGGTGGACGCCGTCATGTGGACTACATCACCGTGCAGGGCGATGTCGGCTATCCCCTGGAGCAGCTCCAGGATGAGATCCGGGCTCTGCTGCGTCAGCGCCACCGCCTGACCGAGCCGGACCAGCGCGACGATTTCAACATCCACACCCAATTGGAGACCATCCAGACCCAGGAGGAGTCCAGCCGTCTGTTCAGCGCCCTGATCACCGGGGTGGCCGGCATCAGCCTCCTGGTGGCCGGCATCGGCATCATGGCGGTGATGCTGATCGGCGTGCGCGAGCGCACCCCGGAGATCGGCGTGCGCCGGGCGGTGGGGGCCCGGCGGCGCGACATCCTGGTCCATTTCCTGCTGGAGGCCCTGATCCTGGGCCTGGGCGGCGGCCTGGCCGGCGCGGCTCTGGGGTTGGGCCTGGCCGCGGCGGTGCGCCGTTTCAGCGATCTATCCTATTCCCTGCCCTGGCCGGCGGCCGGGGTGGCGCTGGTGGTCAGCCTGAGCATCGCGGTGGTCTTTGGCCTCTGGCCGGCCCGGCGGGCGGCGTCCCTGACTCCGGTGGAAGCGGTGCGCGATGCTTGATCCCGGCTACTGAATCGAAATTGTTGCACAAGCTGAATTGTCCCTTGGCCGGATGCCGGCGGTTTGCTATCATTGGTCAGACCAGCCTGTCAGCCCCTCAACCGACTGCCAACCTTACTTGCCCGGCGGGAGTCAGACTAGCTGCCATGCCCTTCATCTCCTTGCACGGCCTTGATTTTTATTACGAAATCTCCGGTCTGGGCTCCCGGGTGCTGTTCCTGAACATCACCGGCGGCGACCTGCGCCTGCGGCCCAACGTGTTTGACTCCCCCCTGGCCGCCCGCCACACGGTCCTGGCCCACGACCAGCGCGGTCTGGGCCAGAGCGCCAAACCGGACCAGCCCTACAGCATGGCCGACTACGCCGACGACGCCGCCGCCCTGCTCAGGGCCCTGGACTGGGCCCCGGCCGCCGTGGTGGGCGTCTCCTTTGGCGGCATGGTGGCCCAGGAGCTGGCCCTGCGTCACCCCGGCCTGGTCAGCCGCCTGGTGCTGGCCTGCACCAGCAGCGGCGGGGCTGGCGGCTCGTCCTATCCCCTGCACGAGCTGGCCAACCTGCCCCTGGAGGAGAAGGCCCAGCGGATGACCACGCTCAGCGACACCCGCCGCGACTCGGCCTGGCGGGCGGCCCACCCCGAGCAATTCGCGGCCCAGGTGGAGCAAACCCTGGCCCGCCTGCGCCTGGGGGCGGAAGAACCCGGCCGGGCCACGGGGGCCAGGCGACAGATCCAGGCCCGCGTCGGTCACGACACCTTTGAGCGCCTGGGGTCCATCGCCGTCCCGACCCTGGTCTGCGGCGGAATGTTCGACGGGGTGGCCCCCCCGGCGGTGGTGACCGCCCTGGCGGCGGCCATCCCTGGCGCCCGCCTGGAATTCTTCGCGGGCGGGCACGCCTTCCTGGACCAGGATCCCAGGGCCTGGGAGCGGGTCCTGGACTTCCTGGCCCAGGGCCAGGAGCCCGCCGCCGGCCTGGTCCACGCCCCGGGCCTGCCCGCTGGTTGGAGCCCGGAGGCCCTCTGGCCCGAGATCCTGGGCCAAGCCGCGGTGGCGCTGACGGTCCTGGACCTGGAGGGCCGCTTGCTATTCTACAACCGCCACGCGCCCAAAATCCTGGATCGCCAGCCGGGATACCTGGGCCGTGACGTGGGCGAGCTGCACCAGCCGGCCAGCCGGGCCAAGCTCGCCGCCATCCTGGCCGCCTATCGCGACGGCGACCTCCGGGAACGCGCCTGGAAGCTGCCCCGGGGCGACAAAACCTTCGCGGTGCGGGTGGCGCCTCTGGTCCTGGACGGCCGGATCAGCGGCCTAGTGCACGCGGTGCTGCTCCTGCCCCCGGCCGGAGACCCGGAAAGATAATTCGAAAAAGATTTGTGAACAAGGCTGGTCGTGGTCTTGTGCCCGGCCGGTGCGATGGGCTAAAACTATAATCTGCTAACGGAACGCAGTTCCAAAACCCAGGGCGCCCCCGCCCCCCAAGGCCGGGGCCGCCATTCACCCGGGGAGCCCCCATGAAGTGGCTATTATCCCTGGTCCGCATCATCGACGCCATCAACGAGGGTGTGGGCCGCTTCGTCTCCTGGATCACGGCGCTGCTGGTGCTGGTGATCTTCAACGACGTGGTGATGCGCTACGTCTTCAACAAGAGTTTCGTCTTCACCCAGGAACTGGAATGGCACCTGTTCGCCTTCATCTTCCTGGTGGGGGCCGGCTACACCCTGTTGCATAACGGGCACGTGCGGGTGGATATCATCTATGCCCGCCTGAGCCCCCGCACCCAGGCTTGGGTTGACGCCATCTGCTGTCTGATCTTCCTGTTTCCCGGCTGTTGGCTGGTGCTGACCACCACCATCCCCTTCGTGGAAAACTCCTTCAACATGATGGAGGGCTCGCCCGACCCCGGCGGCATCCCCTATCGCTGGGTGCTCAAGGCCTGCATCCCCTTTGGATTTTTGTTGCTGACCCTGCAGGGAGTCGCTTTGTTCATCAAAAGCCTCCTGGTGGCTTTGGGGCTCAGCGCCCCGGCCGAGGAGGCGCACTGATGTTCGAGGAGTACATGGCGGGCTGGATGTTCCTGGCCCTCTCGATCCTGTTGATGGTCGGCTTCCCGGTCACCTTCACCCTGCTGGGCGTCTCGCTGTTCTTCGCCTGGCTGGGGCCGGGGGTGGAGTTCCTGAATCTGTTGCCGATGCGCATCTGGGGCGTGATGGACAACGTGGTGCTGATCGCGGTGCCGTTGTTCATCTTCATGGGCGTGACCTTGGAGCGCTCGGGCATGGCCGAGGAGCTCCTGGAAACCATGGGCATGCTTTTCGGCCGCCTGCGCGGTGGCCTGGCCATTTCGGTGGTGGCGGTGGGGGCCTTGTTGGGGGCCAGCACCGGCATCGTGGGGGCCACGGTGGTGACCATGGGTCTGTTGTCGGTGCCCACCATGCTGCGCTATGGCTATGACAAACGCCTGGCCACCGGCACCGTGGCGGCCTCCGGCACCCTAGGCCAGATCATCCCACCCAGCGTGGTGCTGGTGCTCTTGGGCACCATCGTCCAGGTTCCCGTGGGCGACCTGTTCATGGGCGCGGTGATTCCCGGTCTGCTGCTCTGCGGGCTCTACACCGTCTATATCCTGATCCTGGTCTGGTTCAAGCCCCACATGGGACCAGCCCTGAGTTTGGATGGCGCCGGCCTGGATCGCCGCCAGTTCCTGAGCCGGGTCTTCCGGGCCCTGGTGCCGCCCCTGGTCTTGATCCTGGCGGTGCTGGGCTCCATCTTCGCCGGGGTGGCCTCGCCCACCGAGGCGGCGGCGGTGGGCGCGGTGGGCGCGGTGGCCCTCACCGCCCTCAACCACAAATTCAGCTTCCAGATGCTCAACGAGGTCATGAAGACCACCACCCGGCTGACCTGCATGGTCTTCATCATCCTGGTGGGCGCGGCGGCCTTCGGCCTGGTCTTCCGCGAG
>JAIUYB010000308.1 GCA_020216625.1 Desulfarculus sp. | reverse complement strand
GACCCGCCTGCTCTGCGCCCCGGCCATCTGCACCCACAGCGATGGCGCCGCCGGCCGGGTGGAGTCGGAGATCAAGAAGCGCCTGGGCCAAGGTCGGGCCGGCGACGCCCTGCGCCTGGCCGACAAGGCGGTGAAGCTGGTGGGCAACCGCAAGGGCATGGACAAGATCAAGAGCGCCCGCGACAAACTGCGCGGTCATCTCCACCCCGGGGCCTAGCACCAAACCGGCGGCGCGCCCAGTCTGGACGCGCCGCCCTCCCGCCAATGGGACAACCGCCCCCATCCCCGCCCGCAGGTTCCAGCCGGAAATAGCGCCAGCCCGCCTCGGAGAACGCCCCGCCTCCCGGACCGCGCCGGGGACGGGGCGCGTCGCTTAGGTTACTGGGCCGGCTTTTTGGCGGCCGTTTTCTTGGCGGCGGGCTTCTTGGCGGCCTTCTTGGGCTTCAGCTCCGCCGCCATCTCGTCCACCTCCTTTGCTCCATGCTCCAGGAAGCCGGCTTCGTCGGGCAGGAGGATGTTGATCAGGCGCAGGAACTCCCCGGCGTGCTCGCGCTCCTCGTTGGCGATGTCCTGGAGAACCTTCTTGGCCAGGGCGTTGTCGGTGGCGTCGGCCATGGCCTCGTAAAGGTGGATGGCCTCCTGCTCGGCCGACAGCGACATTCGCAAGGCACGGCACAACTCGCGCTCGGTCATTTTGCGGCCAGGGATCATTCCGGTGAAGGGATTCATGAACTCGGGCATGCTGCCTCCTCTGCTGGTGGGGCCCGCCGCAGCGGGATTGGTCAGATGACACCCTGATTAAGTAGGATAATCCGGCATGCCATTGATCGGCAAACAAAAAACTATGGGTGGGCGTGGGGGAGCGCTTTCAGCGGCGCCAGCGCCCCCCTGGGCGTCAGGCTCCAGGCGGCTGGCGGATGGGAGGTTGGCGGACAGGCCCGGTCTAGGGCCCTTGGTCCAGGTTGGGGTCGTGCTGGGGATCGTCGCGGCCCGGGTCCAGGCGGCTGGGGCCGGAAAAGGCGCGCCGCAACCAGCCCCAGTTGTCTTGGCCGGGAGGGGGAGCCGGCAGGGTTTGCAGTTCGTCCTGATCGGGCACGAAGTAGGCTTGGGGCGGGCGCGCGGGCGCGCGGGGTTCGTCGCCGGAGTCGTCGAACCCGGAGTCGGCGGCGGCCGCGGCCGACGCCATCAGGCAGAGGCCCGCCATCATCACCACCATCAGGGTTTTGGCAGCCGCCATTGGCATCGACTCCAAGCGGGGATTCGGGCGCGGTGCGCGGGCGATGGCTGGGATCAGCCTTCGGTCTCGGCGCCCCGCTTGTGGGCCACCATGTCCTTGAGCTGGGCCAGAATGGCGCGCTTCTCGGCGTCGCTGAACCGGCCCACGTAGCGCCGGAGGTTCTCCTCCTTCTCGCGCTCGATATTCAGCAGCGCCTGCTTACCCTTGGGCGAGATCTCCAAGAGAGTCACCCGCTCGTCCTGGGGGTGGCGCTTGCGGATCAGGTAGCCATCGCGCTCCAGGCGCTTGGCCAGGCCGGTCATGTTGGCTCCGGTGACCAGCATGATCTTGCCCACGTTGGTCACGGTGTTGACCCCATCCTTGGACGAGTTCAGCACCCGGAGCACGTTATACTGCGCGAAGGTCAGACCGTAGTTTTTAAAAATGGCCGAGGACCGCTTCTTGAAGTCCTCCGCCACCCGGATCACTCCCATCAGGAGTTTCTCGTTGAGGCTCAGATTGCTTTTGTACCCGCCGTTGTCCATTGCACGCGCCCTGATCGTTTGAAATTCATCTAATATACTAAGCGTCTTAGCTTACGTCAAACCGCCTGGTGGCCAATGACGGCGCTTGTCTCCTGGATCCCGAAAACCTTGGCGGGCGCGGCCTGAACACCAGCACCCGCGCCGGGGCCGGAACAAGGCGGTGGGGGTGATGAAAAGGGCGGACGTGGAAGCCAGGATGAAAGGGGCGGGCGGCATGGCGGGGCGCGAAAGCTGACACCCACCAGGCGGTGTTCCACTCGCCACGGGCATAGGCCCTCCCCAGATTGATCGCTGGGCGGCCCGGAGGGCCGGTCCAGGTCGAACCAGACCAGCCCTCCGGAACCCAATCACTTCAGCTTGCCCAAGCCGCGCAGGACTTTCTCCGGCGTGATGGGCAGGTCCATGCAGCGGTAACCGGTGGCCTCGTAGACCGCGTGGGCGATGGCCGCGGCGGTGGGGATGGCCAGGCCCTCGCCAGCCTCCTTGGCCCCGAAGGGACCCTCGGGCTCGTAGGTCTCCACCTCCACCGACTCGCTGGGCGGCATGTCCAGGGCGGTGGGCACCTTGTAGTCCAGGAAGGTGTTGTTCAGGGTGCGGCCGTCCTTCATCACGAACTGCTCGGACAGGGTGTAGCCCAGGCCCATCTGGATGGCGCCCTCCAGCTGGCCTTCCACCGCCTTTTTGTTGATCGGCACGCCGCAGTCGTGGGCGGTGTAGATCTTGTCCACCTTGACCAGGCCGGTCTCCTGGTCCACCGTGACCTCGGCCACCTGGGCGCCGAAGGAGAAGGCCGGGCTGACCAGGCCCTTGTTGCGCGGGGTGTAGTAGCCCTGGGCCACCAGGGGCTCGCCCCGCCGGCCGCGCAGGGCCTTGTACACCGCCTGGGCGAAGCTCATGCGCTTCTTGGGGTTGGATTTCACGAAGATGTGGTCGTCCTCGAAGGCCAGGTCCTGGATCTGGTTCAGGTCGAACTCGGCGAAGAGGACCGGGATCAGCATTTCCTTGATCTTCTTGGTGGCCTCCAGGATGGCGTTGCCGTTCATCAGGGTGACGCGGCTGCCCCAGGAGCCCAGGTCGGCCTTGGGGGTCTGGGCGGTGTCCATGGCGGTCAGGCGCACCTTGTCGATGCTGATGCCCAGATCGGCGGCCAGGATCTGCCGAAGCACCGTGTCCGGCCCCTGGCCGATGTCGCAGGCCATGCTGAACAGATGGGCGGTGCCATCCTCATAGACCCGCACCTCGGCGGCGCTGAAGTTGTACTTGGTGTTGAACCAGTTGAAGACGCCGCCGCTGATGAAGCTGTAGGCGCTGACGCCCAGGCCATGGCCGGGCCGCTTGTTTTTGCGCTTCTCGTCCCAGCCGCTCAGCTCGCGGACCTTCTCCAGGCTCTCCTTGAAACCGCAGGTGGAGACGGTGGCCACCTCGGGGATGACGTCGCCCTCCTCCATGGCGTTGATGATGCGCAGCTCGATGGGATCGAAGCCCATCTCCTCGGCCGCCATGCTGAATTGGCTCTCCATGGCGAAATAGGCCTGGGGGGCGCCGAAACCGCGCATGGCCGAGGCCGGGGGCTTGTTGGTGTAGACGTGGCGGCCGAAGTAGCGGTAGGCCGGCAGGCGATAGGCCATGTTGCCGAAGGTGCCGCAGAGGAAGGTGGCGGTGGGTCCCATGGCGTTGTAGGCCCCGCCGTCCAGGAGCACCTGGAAGTCCTTGGCCAGGAGCTTGCCGTCCTTGGCGAAGGCGATCTTGGAATACAGCGTCATGCCGTGGCGGCGGCGGCCGAAGGAGAGGTCCTCCTTGCGGCTCCAGAGGAACTTCACCGGCCGGCCGGTGCGCAGGGCCATGAAGGCGCAGCAGAACTCCCAGGGCCGCAGCTCCATCTTGCCGCCGAAGCCGCCGCCCACCGCCACCTTCATCACCCGCACGTGGTTCTCGGGGATGCCCAGGGTGCTAGCCAGCAGGCATTGGACGATGTAGGGGGTCTGGGTGCTGGTCCAGAGGGTGACCCGCCCGCCCTCGTCCGGGGAGGCGATGCTGGCGCAGGGCTCCATGTAGGCGTGCTGCACGGCGTGGACCCGGAAGGTGTCCTCGCGCACGTAGTGGGCGGAGGCGAAGGCCCCATCCACGTCGCCATAGTTGATCTTGCGCACCAGGCTGACGTTGCCCTTGCTCTCCTCGTGGATCAGGGGCGCGCCCTCGGCGATGGAGTCCTCCACGGTGTAGAGCGCCGGCAGCTCCTCGTACTCGACTTCGATCAGCCTGATGGCCTTCTCGGCGATCTCCGGGTCCAGGGCGGCCACCGCGGCCACCTCGTCGCCCACGAAGCGCACCTTGTCCACCGCCAGGGGCAGCTCGTCCTGGCTCTCGGGCACCAACCGCCAGTTGCCATACTTGACCTTGGGGGTGTCCTCGCCGATGATCAC
>JAIUYB010000307.1 GCA_020216625.1 Desulfarculus sp. | reverse complement strand
GATAGGCGGTCAGCGCCGCGAAGGGGCCGTCCAGCCGAGGCGGGGGCAGGCCCAACTCCCCGGCCCAGGCTTGGGCCAACTCCCGGGCGGACTGGGCCCGGTCCTGGTCCAGAAAAAAAATCAACCCGCCCCCGGCGGCCGGGAGGGTCGCCAGGGCCAGGTTGATTTCGCCCTGGTCCAACGCCTGGGCCAGCCGGGCGGCGTCCCGGCAGGAACTAAAAGGGCCTTGGAGCCGGTGCAGGCCCTCGCAATAGCGCAAACCCGCCAGGGCCAGAGGCTGCATCGGCCGCCCGCGGCTCTAGGCGATCAGCTCCTGGACCATGCCGGCGAGTTTGTCCAGGTCCACCGGCTTGGCGATGTAGTCGTCGGCCAATAGTTTCATGCCTTCCTGGTGGCTGTAGGTGGTGTTGGGCACCGCCGCGCCCACCGCGGTGAGCATGATGACCGGGATGTCCTTCCAGGCGGCGTCCTTCTTCAACTCGTCGCAAACCTCGTAGCCGTCCTTGCGCGGCATCATCACGTCCAGCACGATCAGGTCGGGCCGGCGGCTCTTGATGGACTCCCAGGCCTCCACGCCGTCATAAGCCTTGCCAACCGCGAAGCCCTTGGCGGACAGGTTCATGGCCACGGCTTCCACCAAATCGGGGTCGTCGTCCACGATAAGCACGTACTTCTGGGACATTGCCGTTCTCCCTTGCTAGACGCAACGCAATCCGTTCCGGAGCTGGCATCCTTCGCCGCCGCCGCCGGCCCACCTCATGCCGGTCTGAGCATAACCTCTACCGCGACGCAGGTCAATCATGGGCCGGCCGCGACGACGATGCGAGCGGCTTTTCTAGACCTGGGGCCGGGGCAGCAGGCCGGCGCGCTCCAGAATCTCCGGAGCGCGGTGCTCCCACTCGATGGCCATCAAGTGAATGCCGGCCACCCCCGGGATCTCCCTCATCTCCGCGATCTGCTCGACGCAGAGCTTGATGCCCTCCTCGGCCTGGGCCTCCTTGGGCGCGCCGGCGATGCGCTTGACGATCTCGTCGGGCACGGTCATGCCCGGCACCTTGGTGGCCATGTACTTGGCCATGCCGCCGCTCTTCAAGGGAGTCACGCCGGCCAGGATGTAGCACTTCTCGGTCAGCCCCATGTCATGGGCCTGGTGCATGAACTCCTTGAAACGCTTCATGTCGTAGATGCACTGGGTCTGGACGAAGTCGGCCCCGGCCGCGATCTTCTTGGCCAGGCGCAGGACGCGCAGCTCCTGGGGGTCGCCGAAGGGGTTGGCCGCCGCGCCGATGAACATCTTGGGCGGGTTGCTGATCTCGGCACCGCCCTGGAACAGGCCTTCGTCGCACATGCGGCGGACCATGGCCACCAGCTGGATGCTGTCGATGTCGTGCACGTTGGCGGCCATGGGGTGGTCGCCGAAGCGGGGATGGTCGCCGGAGAGGCAGAGCATGGTGTTGAGCCCCAGGGCGTAGGCCCCCAGGATGTCGCTCTGCATGGCCAGACGGTTGCGGTCGCGGCAGACCATCTGGTAGTTGGGCTCCAGGCCCATCTGCTTGACGATCAGGCTGGCGGCCCAGGAGCTCATGCGCACCATGGCGGTCTGGTTGTCGGTGATGTTCACCGCGTCGACCTTGCCCACCAGATGGCCGGCCTTTTTGCGCACGGCCTCGGCGTCGGTGCCCCGCGGCGGACCCACCTCGCCGGTGGCGGCGAAATGACCGGCGGCCAGGACTTTCTCGAGATTGCTGGTCGTCTTCATGACAGAAGGTCCTCCCTCACGATGCGCCGGGGGCCGCCGTCCTTGGCCGAACGCCAATCCTTGGCGGGAATGATCTCGGAATAAAGGTCGGTGCGGCCCAGGGCCTTCAGACGATCCCAGATCAACTGCCAGGCGCAGTCCACCCCGGGGTCGATCTCGCACTTGCCCTTGGTGCTGCCGCCGCAGGGGCCGTTGAAGATGCGCTTACTACACCGGGCCACCGGGCAGACGCCGCCGGTGCGGCCCAGGACGCAGTCGCCGCAGCCGGCGCAGCGCTCGGCCCAGACGCCCTGGCGCTCGCTGGCCCCCATGAACATGGTGTTGACCATGGGGAAGACCGGCTTGTCCTTGTAGCGGCCGGCCACGGTCTGCACCCCGCAGCCGCAGGCCATGGAGAAGACCGCGTCGTACTGGTCGATGGTCTGGGCGATCTCCTCGACGTACTCCGGATCGCACTGGCGCTCCAGGGTCTGCTCGACGATGTCCAGCTTCTTGCCTTCCTTGAGGAAGGCCATGGACAGGGCCGAGGCCAGGATGCCCACTTCCTTGCGGCCGCCGGCGTAGCAGACGGTCACGCACTCGTTGCACCCCAGGAGCAGCACGCGGCTGTACGGCGCCGCGAAGCCCATGATTTCTTCCAGGGGTTTTCTGACCGCAGTAATCATCGTTTTGTCATCCCTTCTCGGGGCCGTCCGGCGCGCATGGCCGGCGACCGGGTCAGGCCGCCGCCTTCCCAGCCCCCAACTTCACCGGGTTGGGGCCCAGGTTGCGGATCTTCTCCGTGAATTCGTTGGCGACCTGGGCGAAGACGTTGCCCTGGCCGGCGCTCATGAAGGTCATCATCACCCGCTCCCCGCCGATGCCGATCTCGTCCAGCAGGCGGGAGACATAGCCCACCCGCTGCTGGGCCCGCAGGTTGCCGTTCTTGTAGTGGCAATCGCCCAGGTAGCAGCCAGCCACCAGGACCCCGTCCGCGCCTTTCTGCAGGGCGCGCATCAGGTGCAGGGTGTCCACCTTGCCGGTGCAGGGCACCCGGATGATCTTGACGTTGGGGGGATAGCTCATCCCCAGGCTTCCGGCCATGTCCGCCGCGGTGTACGCGCAGTACTCGCAGGCGAAGGCCACGATGATGGGTTCGAACGCTCTCATCACAGGACTCCTTCCAGCAGGGCGTCGGTGCGGCCCAGGATCTGGTCGTCGGTGTAGCCCATGAGCTGGATGGCCTTGGCCGGGCATTCGGCGGCGCAGATGCCGCAGCCCAGGCACTTGGCCGGGTCGATCTGGGAGTAGCCGTCGGCGTTGATGAAAGGCACCCCCACCGGGCAGGCCCGCACGCAGACCAGGCAGGCCGCGCAGCGCTCGGCCACCACCTTGGCCACCCCGCCGGAGACGGTCAGGCTGTGCTGCGCCAGGAGGGTCAGGGCCCGGCCGGCCGCCGCCAGGCCCTGGGTGCGGGCCTCGGCGATGGACTTGGGGGCCAGGATGGAGCCGGCGGCGAAGATGCCCGGGGCCGGGGTGTCCACCGGCCGCACCTTGATGTTCTCCTCCAGGAGGAAGCCGGTGTCGGTCTGCTGCAGGCGGAAGATCTCGCAGAGCTCCTCCATGGCCTCGTCGTCGGCCACCTGGGGAGTGCTCAGCACGATAGAGCCGGGGTTGTAGGTCAGCCGCCGGCCCAGGACCTTGTCGGTGAAGGAGACCAGCAGGCCGTCCTGGTCCTGGCCCACCGTGGGCGGGTCGTCCTCGCTGAAGCGCACGAAGAGCACTCCCCGCTCCCGCGCCTGGCGGTAGGCGTCCTCGGCCCGGTAGGGGGTGCGCATGTCGCGGTAGAGCACGATGACCTGGGCCTCGGGGTTCAGGTCCTTGATCCACAGGGCGTTCTTGACCGCGTTCTGGCAGCAGATGCGGCCGCAGGCCGGGTTGTCCGGGTTGCGGCTGCCCACGCACTGGATCATCACCACGTTGTCCAGGCGCGGATCGGAGGCGTCGCCCTTGGCCAGGAGGTCCTCCAGCTCCAGCTGGGTCAGGACCCGGTCGCTCTGGCCGTAGCCGTATTCGGTGGGCTTATACTCGCGCGCGCCGGTGGCCAGGATGGTCACGCCGTGCTCGATCTTCTGGTAGTACATCGAGGGGCCGGACTGCACCCCGGTGCGGAAGGCCCCGGCCTGGCCCTCGTGGTCCACCACCAGGGCGTCGGTGATGACCCGGATGTTCTCCTCGGCTTGGACCTTGGCCACCAGGGCCTGGACCTGCTCCACCAGGGGCTGGCCGTCCAGGGTGCGCTTGAGCTTCAAGGCCAGGCCGCCCAGTTGCTTGTTGCGCTCCACCAGGGTGACTTTGACCCCCTGCTCGGCCAGGGCCAGGGCCGCGGTCAGGCCGGCCACCCCGCCGCCCACCACCAGGGCGCTTTGCTCCACCGGCTGGCTGTGGGAGT